>JBPEXC010000001.1:0-11710 GCA_052032035.1 Acidimicrobiales bacterium
TCGCGGTCACCCGTCCCCATCGGCCCGAGCGTCAGGTCATCGACCCCTTCGGGGCGAAGAACTCACGCAGGAGCGGCTCGTAGTGCTCCAGCGGGTTCGAGCGGTAGCCGTCGTCGAACGCGGTCTGGTCGTACTTGGCGCAGAACTCCTCGGTGTACTCGAAGAACTCGTGGCCCCGGAACTCCTCGCGGGCGTTGCCGTCCATGCCCAGGTAGTCCCAGAAGTAGTAGCCCTGGAAGATCCCGTGGTGCTTCACCATCCAGTGGTTCGCCTCCGACACCCGCGGCTTGAGCAGGGCCGCGGCGATGTCGGGGTGGTTGTAGGGCGCCAGGTTGTCGCCGATGTCGTGGAGCAGGGCGCAGACGAGGTACTCGTCGTCGCGGCCGTCGCGCTCGGCCCGGGTGGCGGTCTGCAGGCTGTGTTCCAGGCGGGTGACCGGGAACCCGCCGTGATCGTGCTCGAGGTGGCGGAGCTGCTCGATGATGCGGTCGGCGACGTGGGCCTGGGTGTTCTCGAGCTGGGGGGCGATGATCGCCCAGTCCTCCGCCGTCGACTCCTCGAAGGTCTTGAAGCTGGTGCGCTGCGGCACGACCGGCAGCCCGGTCTCGGGTTCGTTCGTGATGGTCATGGTGGTCCCCTTCGTGTGCGCTGACCGGTGGGACCCGGCAGGGTCCGAGCCCACCCGGTGCCCACGAACGCTAACCGAATCCCTCGATATCCGCCGGTTTCGGCCGACAGGGACTACACTCAGCGTTCGTCGCCGGGGGTTCGGCGACGTGTTCCATGCAGCGAGCACCGCTCCGGTGGCACCCCACCGCCGTGATCGGTCTCCTCGATGCGACGCCGCCCGGTGCGGGCTCTGGCTCTGGCCGCGGCGGCCTCCCGATCGAGCGCTGTTCACCCTCCCGCCACATCGTGCGGTGCCTGTCGATCCGGGCGCCGAGACGACGGCAGGGGTGGTCTTCGTGCCGCCCCTGGCACGGCGAGCCGCCACCGAGAGCTCCAGGAATCTCCCTCGATGACGATCATCAGCGACGCACCGACGACGGACGAGCCACGGCTCCCGTTCGACGACGCCGCAACCGACGCCACCAGCACGCCCGACCCCACCGCCTCGGCGCCCGTCGGCGATCCGACCTTCGCGGACCCACCCCTGGGGCTCACCGAGTTCAATCGGCTGGTCGACCGGCACCTCGACGGCGACACCTCCGCACCGGTCGTCGCCGCCCTCGAGGCGGAGCGGCCCCGCTGGGTCGAGCGCCTCTACTGGCTGCTCGACGAGGTCGACGACGAGATCGACCGACTCGGCAACCAGCTCAGCGGCCCGGAACGACGCCTGGTCGTCAACGACCTGCAGCGGGTGGGCGACGACATCGACGCGGTGCTCACCGCCTTGGTCGGCCCGCCCCCGTCCGCCAAGCCGGCCCCGGCCGCCCCGACCCAGACCGCTCCCGAGCCCGAACCCGAGGCCGAGCCGGCACTGCAGCTCAGCTGGCTGCCGGGCCGCATCGTGGCCTTCGGCGGCGGTCTCAACGCCCCCACCGACGACACCGACGCCGTCCTCGCCCGCCTCGGCGAGGTCGGTGCCAACCCCGACGACTGGGAACCCTTCCAGTCCATCAAGCTGCCGACCGGCCAGAAGGCCGACACCGTGGTGGCGTCGACCGAAGCGGTGCTGGGCTGGCTCCTCGACCTCACCCGTCCCGCCGACGACGACGCCCCCGCTCTCGGGGCCAGCGCCGTCTGGCTCGGCCACGCCGCCTCGGTGGCGGTGGGCCTGGTGGCGCAGGGTCGCATGGTGCCCCAGCTCCGCAAGGCCCGTCGCTCCCGCACGGACGGTTCCCACGACGGCCCGAGCTACCAGGTGTCGTGGCAGCCGGCCCTCGTCGACGCCGACGACCTCACCAGCCTGTCGTCGTGCCTGCCCCATGCCGTGACGGCGCTCGGCCACCGCCCCGACGCCCGGTCGGCGACGATCAACATCCTCGGCGACCTGATCGAGGTGTTGTGCACCACGGCGACCGCCCGACTCGACGTCGCTGCGCCGCCACCCCAGATCCGCAACAAGAGCGACGTGGGCGAGGCCTTCCTCGCCCATCTCGACGGCGAGCCGTTCCCGGCGCCCAGCCGGGCCGCCAACGACGTCGCCCGACGGCTCGACCAGTGGGCCCGTCCGGTCACCGCCGCTCAGAAGTTCGCCCTCGTCGTGCAGCTCGACCCGCCCGACGCCGACGACACCTGGTACCTCAAGGTGCTGGCGCCCACCCCCGACGGCCAGCTCGAACCGGTCGAGGCAGGTCTCGTGACCGCCTCCAACACCCGGCGCAAGGAGGTGCGCGACCACCTCACCCGCCTCGAGCGGCTCTTCCCGCCCCTGCTGCGACCGGGCGCCGCCCGCCGTGGCGAGGTGATCCTCAGCCAGGACGAGGCGTGGACGCTGATGACGGTGGCCGGCCCGATCCTCGAGACCGCCGGGTTCGACGTGCGAGTCCCCATCCTGTCCCGCAAGAAGCCCGCCCCCTCGCTGCGTCTCACCTCCGACACCGACGAGACCGCGGTCGGCGCCCAGCAGCTCGCGAACGTCCGCTGGTCGGCGGTGTTCGGCGACGTGGAGCTCACCGCCGAGGAGATCCAGCGGCTCGCCGCCCAGGCCCGTCCGCTCGTCCAGTCCAACGGGGCGTGGGTGGAGCTCGACCAGGCCGACCTGGCGAAGGCGGCCGCCGCCCTGGCCGACCGAGCCGAGACCAAGCAGCTCACCGGCGCCGAAATGCTGCGCCACGCCCTCGGGCTCGACGGCACCCCCTTCGACGGCGGCATCTCGATCGCCGGCTCGGGCTGGGCTGCCGACCTGCTCGCCAGCGCTCGCACCATCCCCGACCAACTGCCGACCACGCCGGACGGGTTCCGGGGCGAGCTCCGCAGCTACCAGGCCGACGCCCTCGCCTGGCTCGGCTTCCTCGACGCCGCCGGCCTGGGCGGCTGTCTCGCCCTCGACATGGGCCTCGGCAAGACCCCGACGATGCTCGCCCACCTGGGCCTCGCCGCCGGCGACGCCCCGTCGCTCGTCATCGCCCCGCCCGCCGTGGTGGGCAACTGGGCATCCGAGGCCCGCAAGTTCGTGCCCGGCCTCCGGGTGCGGGTCCACCACGGTCCCAATCGGGCCGAGAGCCGCGACGCCATCGAGCGCATGGCCGCCGGCACCGACGTGATCATCACGACCTACGGCACCGCGGTGCGCGACATGAACGAGCTGAGCCGTATCTCGTGGGGTCGCGTCGTGCTCGACGAGGCCCAGGCGATCAAGAATCCGGCGTCGGAGACCGCCCAGTCGCTGCGACGCCTCGAGGCGCACTCCAAGATCGCCCTCACCGGCACCCCGATCGAGAACGGGCTCGGCGACCTCTGGGCCATCCTCGACTGGGCCAACCCCGGCCTGGTGGGCAGCCGCAACGCCTTCGTCTCACAGCTGTCGGTGCGCCGCACCGGCGACCGCAAGGCCGTGGCCGAGAGCGCCCTCAAGGCCCTCAACGGCATCCTGGTGTTCCGTCGCACCAAGGCCGAGCCGGCGATCGCAGCAGAGCTGCCGGACCGCATCGACGAGCTCGACCACTGCGCGATGACCCCCGAGCAGATCGGCCTCTACCAGGCGGTCCTCGACGACCTGGTCAAGGCGACGGCGGAGGGCGACGACACGCCACGCCAGAAGGGTGCGGTGTTGGCGGCGATCACGGCGCTCAAGCAGATCTGCAACCACCCGGTCAACTACCGCGACGACGATCCCGAGGCCGAGATCCAGGGCCTCGAGGGCCGGTCCGGCAAGCTGGCCCGGGTCAACGAGATCGTCGACCACGTCTTCGCGGCCGACGAGAAGGTGCTGATCTTCACCCACTTCGCCTCCTGGGGCGAGAAGCTGGCCCGCTACCTGTCGGAACGCACCGGCGTCCCGGTCGGCTGCTACCACGGCGGCCTCGCCCGCGGCGCCCGCGACCGGATGGTCGACGAGTTCCAGCAGCGCGAGGGCAAGGGCGCGATGGTCCTGTCGCTCAAGGCGGGCGGCACCGGTCTCAACCTCACCGCCGCCAACCACGTCGTGCTCTACGACCGCTGGTGGAACCCGGCGGTGGAGGACCAGGCCCGTGACCGGGTGTGGCGCATCGGTCAGAAGAACAAGGTGATCTGCCACCGGCTGGTGTGCCCGGGCACCGTCGACGAGCGGGTGGAGGAGGTCGTCGCCGGCAAGCGACAGATCGCCGACCTCGTGCTGCCGAAGTCGTCCTCGGTCGAGGACCTCGACTCGGCGCAGATCCAGGCGGCGCTCGGACTCGACGACGCGATGCTGATCACCGACGACGAGATCACCGCGGAGGTGCCGGCATGAGCCGCGCGTCGAACGCTCGCCAGGCGGGCAAGCAGAACCCGAAGCAGCGAGCCGGCAAGCAGCAGGGCGGTGGGCAACAGGGCGGTGGGCAGCAGGGCAACAAGCAGGCCGCCAAGGGCGCGAGCAAGCAGGCCGGGAAGCGCACCAAGCGCCGCCGCAAGTCGAACGCCAAGGCAGCGAAGGAGTTCTGGGGCGACCTGGGCTCCCTGCCCGCCGAGGTGCCTCGGATCCGGGTGTCGGCCGAACCGGCCGCCGTCGTCGCATCCCTCGGCAAGGCGCCGCTGCACGGGCACGAGGCGGCGGCCGACCAGTACCTGAAGGTCGCCTACCAGCGGGCGGTGATGATGGCCGGCGCCCTCGCCGCGGCCGCCGACCTGGTCGAGGGCGAGCCCGACTGATCCACCGGCCGCTCGACCGGCCCCTCCGCGGGCGGCTCGGTCGACGTGACGGATGGCTCGGCACCCGTCGCTGTTCTAGCCTCCGGGCATGACCGATCCCGCCCTGACGATCGCCAACCTCGACACCTCGTTCGCCCAGCTCGACGAGGTCGTCGCCCAGCTCGACGACGCCGGTTGGTCGACGCAGTCGCTGTGCCCCGACTGGACCGCACGCGGTGCCCTGACCCACGTCACGGCCGTCGAGCACGTCCTCGACGGCTGGTTCCCCGAGGGGGTCGACACGCCGCTCCCGTTCGGCGAGATCGCCGCCTTCGGCGCCGAGGCTGCGAGCTGGACGAACGCCGAGCTGCTCGACCGCCACCGCGAGATCGTCGATCGGCGCCTCGCCCAGCTCCGGGCGGTCGACCCCGCTGCGTTCGACACCCCGTCACCGACCCCGGTCGGCCCCCAGACCTACGGCCGGTTCATGGAGATCCGGGTGTTCGACATCTGGGTACACGTCCGCGACATCGCCCGTCCGCTCGGGCTGCCCACCGACGACGGCGGCCCAGCGGCCGAGATGGCGCTGGCCGAGGTCATCGGGTCGATGGGCTACATCGCCGGCAAGAAGATCGGGCTCGGCGACGGTCAGAGCCTCCGGTTCGAGCTGACCGGTCCGGTCGAGACGACGATCTCGGTCGTGGTCGACGGACGGGCCAAGGTCGTCGACGCGGTCGACGACCCGACCGCCGTCCTCCGGACCGACTCGGCCACGTTCACGCTGCTCGCCTGCGGGCGCATCGACCCCGACGCCGAGATCGACGAGGGACGGGTGACGTGGACGGGCGACGACGACCTGGGGCGCCGGGCTGCCACCAGCCTCCGCTTCACGATGTGACACCCACGGGCCAAAACGGCCGAGGCCGTCACCCCGGATCGGGGTGACGGCCTCGACGCAATCGTCAATGCTGCAGAAGCCGTGAAGCCGCCGCAGGACGTGGGCTCAGATGGCCCGGACGTTCTTGGCCTCTTCGCCCTTCCGGCCCTCGCCGAGATCGAACTCGACCTGCTGGCCCTCCTCGAGCGAGCGGTAGCCCGACCCGGTGATGTTGGAGTAGTGGACGAACACGTCGTCCGCTCCCTCGCGGGAGATGAAGCCGTAGCCCTTCTCAGCGTTGAAGAACTTCACGGTACCTGTGGTCACAATGTCTCATTTCTTGCGAGGCGGCCGGGTTCCCGGACACCTCTGAACTCCGACCCGATCCTCGTGACCGGGTCGCCCTCCAGGCTAGGCACAACGAGCGCCTCCCGCGACCGCGGACGAAGGATTCAACTCCCGTTCACGCAAATCGGCGGCCGTAGCGGGCCGCCGCCGGGTCAGCTGCGGCGGCGCCGATTGCCGCGGCGGCGACCGCCGGCCTCCGCCGAGGGGCGCTCCTCCGCAGCCTCGATCGTCACCTCGGGCACCGGGATCGACCCGTCGAGGACCTGCCGCATCGTGTGGATGTGGGCCGGGCTCGACCCGCAGCAGGCACCGATCAGGTCGATGCCGTGGTCGCGACAGCGATCGGCGTAGGCACCCATCAGGTCCGGGGTGCCGCTGTAGTGCAGCTCCGACCCGTGCCACTCGGGCATCCCGGCGTTGCCCTTGAACACGAGCGACAGCTCGGGGGCGGCGGCTCGCATCTGGAGCAGGGCGGCCTCGGTGTCGGGCAGGTTGTTGCCGCAGTTGGCGCCCACCGCGTCGACGCCGAGTTCGAGCCCGAGTTCGGCGAGCTGGGTGCCGGTGACCCCCATCATCGAGCGCCCGGCGGTGTCGAAGCTCATCGTGGTCACGATGGCGACGTCGCCGTCGGCCCGTCGAGCCCCCTCGACCGCAGCCCGGACCTCGTCGAGGGAACTCATCGTCTCGATCCAGAGCACGTCGGCCCCACCCTCGAGCAAGCCGGCCGCCTGTTCGGCGAAGGCGTCGGCGCAGGTGGCCATCGTCATCGACCCCATCGGCTCCAGGAGCTCGCCGGTCGGCCCCATCGACCCGGCAACCAGGACGGTGCGTCCGGGGTCGGCGGCCATCGCGGCGTCGGCCACCTCACGCCCCAGGCGGGCGCCGGCGGCGTTGAGTTCGATCACGCGCTCGTGGAGGTCGTGCAGCTTGAGCCGGAAGTGGGTGCCGCCGAAGGTGTTGGTCAGGAAGATGTCGCTCCCGGCGTCGACGTAGGCCTGGTAGACCGAGCGCACGCGATCGGGCTCGTCGACGTTCCACGCCTCGGGCGAGTTGCCCGACTCGAGCCCCCGGGAGAACAGCTCGGTGCCCATGGCACCGTCGATCAGGAGGGGGCGGGAGGCGGCCAAGGCGTCGCGGAACTTCGACATCCGTTCAGTGTGCTCGGTTTTGGTCCTCGAACGTCACCTCTTCGCCCCGATTGATGCTCACCCAGTCACGATTCGCCAGATACGGCTCGAACGTGCGGGCGATCGCGGCGTGGTCGGCCCGGGTCTTGGGTCGCTGCAGCTCGTAGAGGTGGGGGAACTCCGCCCAGGTCGACACCGCGGTCCAGAGCCGGTCGGCGGCGTCGCCCGACGGCGGATCGATCAGCACCGGCCCGAACAGGCACTGCTCGTCGACGGTGCCGGCCCCGAAGAACATCGTCGGCACCCCGAACCCGTCGGCGGCAACCACCTTGTCGTGCTCGGCCTTGATCTCGTCGTGGGTGGTCGGGTCGGCGATGGCGGCGTCGACGAGGCCCGGGTCCTCGCCGATCTCCGCCAGCACCGCCCGCGCCCCGTCGGGATGATGGGGATGGCCGTCGCCCTCGTGGAGGGCGTGGCCGGCCACCTCGTACCAGCGGTCGAGCCGCGCCATCGACTCCCGCCGTAACAGCACGCCGATCCGCATCATCGACCACCCCCACGACCACTCCCGTTCCCACGGGTGCTTCTGGTCGGGTCGCAGGTTGATCTCCTCGAGGCTGAAGAACCGCCAGTCGACCTGCACGCCCTGGCGATCGCGAACCTCCCGGAGCCACTTCGAGGTCTGGTAGGCGTAGGGGCACATCAGGTCGATGTGGACGTCGACCTGGGTGAGTGAGGGCGTGGTGGCGGCCATCGCAGCAGTCTCCGCCATCGTCGCCGCCATCTCAAGCGGATCGGGCAGGCACGCAACCCGGTCAGGGCGCCGGTCAGGGGGCGCCGGTCAGATGCGGAGCGCGTTGCGACTCCGGAGCACGTAGCGACGCACGAACCGGTTGCCGGGGATCGCCACCAGGGCCAGCAACAGGGGATAGATCTCCAGTCGGCCGAGGAGCATCGCCACCAGCGACACGGCACGAGCCTCGGCCGGTAGGGCGAGGAAGTCGCTGGAGGGGCCGATGTCGCCCAGACCCGGCCCGACGTTGCCGAAGGCGGTGGCCGACGCGGAGAAGGCGGTCACGATGTCGACGCCGGTCAGCACGATGATCACCGCGACCGAGCCGAAGGTGGCCAGGGCCAACACGAGGAAGCCCATCACCTTGTTGGCGGTCACGTCGGGCAGCACCGTCGAGCCGATCCGGGTGGGTCGCTGCATCCGGGGGTGCAGCTGCCGGAGCGCCTCTCGGTGGGCGAAGCTGGCGGCGGCCAGGAGCCGGATCATCTTCACGCCGCCGGCCGTCGATCCGGCCATGCCCCCGAGGGGCATGAGGAGCAGCAACATCAGCTGGGCGCCCTGGCTCCAGGTGCCGAAATCGGCGGTGCCGTAGCCGGTGGTCGACAGGATCGTGACGACGCTGAACGCACTGTCGCGCACCAGATCGTGCCCGGCCGCCCCCGAGTCGGAGGTGACGGCGATCGCGATCGTGGCGCCGAGCACCATCACGACGTAGAGGCGCAGCTCGATCGACTGCAGGATCGGACCGAACCGTCCCCGGACCGCCCGGTACCAGAGGGCGAAGCTGCCACCGGCGAGGAACATCGCCACGATCGCGATCCATTCGATCACGGCCGACTCGAAGTGGCCGAGCGACGCGTTGTAGGGCGAGAAGCCGCCGGTCGACACGGTGGTGAAGGAATGGACCACGGCGTCGTAGGGACCCATGCCGGCCAGCAGGTACGCGATGCCGACCACGACGGTGAAGCCGAGATAGACCACCCACAGGTTGCGGGCGGTGTGGCGGACACGCGGCGTGAGCCGCTCACCGGTCGGACCGGGCGCCTCGGCCTGGAGCAGGTTCATCCCGCCGGAGCCGATCGTGGGGAGGACGGCGATCACGAGCACGATCACGCCCATGCCGCCGATCCACTGGCTCAGCGCCCGCCAGAACAGGATGCCCTGCGAGTTGCCCTCGATCGGCCGCAGCACGGTCGCGCCCGTCGTGGTGAAGCCCGACACCGACTCGAACAGGGCGTCGCCGACCGAGTCGAGGGTGCCGGTGGCCAGGTAGGGGAGCGATCCCGCAGCCGCCATCACCACCCAGGCGACGGCGACGGTGGCGAACACGTCGATCAGTTCGATGCGAGCGGGCACGGAGGTGAACCACCACAGCGCCACCCCGAGCAGCATCAGGGCGAGGCCGACCGCGAGCAGCGGGGCCACGTCCGGGCCCGCGTGGATGGCGTCGACCGCGGCGGCGGCCGTGGCGCCGGCGCCCGCCACCCCGAGGGTCAGGCCCGAGATGTGCAGGCCCAGGTGGGGGAGGGGACGCCGCAGGCGGGCCACGACGTCAGCGACCGCCGTTGCGCGGCGACGCGAAGTAGCCGCGGGCGACGGCCAACGAGTCGGGCCGGGCGAAGACGATCACGTGGTCGCCGGCGTGGAGGATCGTCGAACCCCGCACGATCTCGCCTTCCTCGCCGTCGCGCACGACGGCGCCGAGGAGCACGTCCGGCGGCAGGTGGAGATCGGCGACGACGATGCCGTCGGCCTTGGCCCCCGGCTCGAGCTCGAGCTGGTCGACCTCGGCGTCGCTCTCGAGGAAGGTCGTGACCGCGGCCACGCCGCCACGCAGCTGACGGAGCACCGTGTTGGCCGAGGCGGTGCGGGGGCTGACCGCGGCGTTGATGCCGAACTGTCGGATCAGGGGCAGGAGGGCGAGACGGTGGAGCACGGCGACGGTGAACGCGGCGCCCTCGGCAGATGCGTAGGCGCACGCCATCACGTTGGAGGCGTCCTCGCCGGTGGTGGCGATCACGGCGTCCATCCGCCCGATCGACTCCTCGGTGAGCAGGTCGGTGTCGGTGACCTCACCGACCACGACCAGGGAGCGCCGCAGGGTCTCGGACAGGTGCGTCGCTCGCTGTCGGTCCCGCTCGACCAACACGATCTCGACGCCCTCGTCCTCGAGGTGTCGAGCCAGGCGCGAACCGATCGCCCCGCCCCCGAGGATCATGACCCGCTTGGCGTAGCCGCCGGGCACGCCGAGCAGTTCGAGGGTGCGCTGCCGGGCGTCGCGGGTCACCAGCACCCGCACGTGGTCGCCCTCGAGCAGCTCCTGGTCGCCGCGCGGGATCGTGGTGACGTCGCCGCGGGTGACCGCACCGAACAGGAACTCCCAGTTCGGTTCGTGGTCGCGGGCGATGTCGGCCAGGTTGCGACCGGCGACCGGGGCGTCCTCGCCGATCACGGCACCGATCACCAACAGGTCGCCGCCCGCCATCGGGTAGACCTCGTCGGCCCCCTGGAGGTGGAGCAGCTCGAGGATCTCGTCCGCGGTGTCGGCGTCGGGGTCGATCACGGTGTCGGCGCCGACGGCGGCCAGCAGCGAGCCCGACGCTGCGGCGCGCAGCTCCGGGTCCTGGAGCCGGACGACCGTGGTGGCCACGCCGTGCTTCTTGGCCATCAGGCAGGCGACGAGGTTCACCTCGTCGTTCTGGGTGACCGCTGCCAGGAAGTCGGCCTGGCCGACACCGGCATCGGCCAACACCGAGGGCACCGACCCCGACCCGTTGACGACCTGGACGTCGAGCTGTTCGCTGATGGCGGCCGCCCGGCCCTGGTCGTTCTCGACGACGACGACGTCGTGGTCCTCGGCCTGGAGCCGATCAGCCAGGTACCAGCCGACCTCGCCCGCCCCGATGATGACGACGTGCACGTGGGGTCAGCCGAGCAGATCGAGGACGTCCCGGGTGACCAGGACGGCGATGAAGACCAGCATCAGCCCGGCGAGCACGGTGTAGTGCCACCGCTTGGCGTGTCGGACCCGCCAGAAGCGGCGGACGCTGATCGAGATCGACACGACGGCCACCGCGCTGAGCAGGATGCCCACGATCGGGCCGACCGACCCGAAGGCGCCGACGGCGGGCGCCACGAACGGGAAGACGATGTAGGTCAGCAGGCAACGGATCGACGAGATCACGATCGACTGCTGGAACGCGGTGCGGGCCTCGGCGTCGGTCCCCGCCGGCTGGGCGGGGAGACGGAGGAGACGCACCATGAACGCGTCGGCGGCGGACTGCGGGGCCCGCTCACGGGTCTGGGCAACCATCGGGGTCCACGGTACCCGAGTGCCGGGCCGAAGGGGAGGCTCGGCCGTCCGGGCGATCTCCGTCGCCGACGCTCAAGCCGAACGGCGTTCGGTGCCGATGCTCAGCCATGCCCGGATTCCCCCTCGCGTCCCGCCCCCATCCGGCCCGGCGCGCCCGGCGTCTGGTCGGGGCCGCCTCGGGGATCGGCTACGTCGGGCTCGCCTCCGCCCTCGGCTTCGCCCACCAGGCCGAGACGACCGAGGTCACCGCGGTAGGCGACGCCACCACCTCGACCGAGGCGACGGCGGCGACGACCCCTGCGACCTCGACGAGTCCGCCCTCGGCCCTCGCCCTGGTCGACGACGCCGAGACGACCTCGACCTCGCCGTCGAACGCCTGGCCCGCCTCGAGTGACAAACGACCGACCGCAACCGTGCCCGGCCAGTCGAGCTCGACGACCGTGACGACTGCGCCGGCGACCACGACCGGTCCGACGTTCGCGATCACCAGCGCGCCG
>JBPEXC010000010.1:0-7222 GCA_052032035.1 Acidimicrobiales bacterium
TCCGGGACTCAGCGTCACCGCGTTCGCTCAGGTCACGTGGCGGCGGCGAGGTTGGCGGCGATCTCGATCATCTGGTCCTCCTGGCCGCCGACGAGGCCGCGTCGACCGCACTCCATGAGGAGGTCGGCGCCCGACACGTCGTAGCGCTCGGCCGCTCGGTAGGCGTGCTTGAGGAAGCTCGAGTAGACCCCGGCGTAGCCCATGATCATGGCGAGGCGGTCGAGGGTCGGCTCGCCGTCCATCACCGGCCGCACGACGTCCTCGGCGGCGTCGATCATGGCGAGGGTGTCGAGGCCGGTCCGGATGCCGAGCTTCTCGGTCACCGCGGCGATCGCCTCGCACGACGTGTTGCCGGCCCCGGCGCCGAAGCGGCGGGTCGAGCCGTCGACCTGGGTGGCGCCAGCCTTGATCGCATAGATCGTGTTGGCGAGCGACAACGACAGGTTCTCGTGGCCGTGGAAGCCGACGGTGGCGTCGTCGCCGAGCTCGGCCCGGACCGCGGCGACCCGTTCGGTCACGTCGTCGAGCACCATCGCCCCGGCGGAGTCGACCACGTAGACGCACTGGCAGCCGGCGTCGGCCATGATGCGGGCCTGCTCGGCCAGCTTCTCGGGGCCGACCGTGTGGGCCATCATCAGGAACCCGACGGTCTCGAGCCCCATCTCGCGGCTCACGTCGAAGTGCTGGATCGAGATGTCGGCCTCGGTCGAGTGGGTGGCGATGCGGATCACCGAGATGCCGAGGTCGTGGGCGGCCTTGATGTCGTCGGTGATCCCGAGACCCGGGAGCATGAGCGCCGCGATCTTGGCGTCGGTCGCCTCGTCGACCGCCGCGGCGATCAGTTCGCGCTCGTTGACCTTGGAGAAGCCGTAGTTGAACGACGAGCCGCCGAGGCCGTCGCCGTGGGTCACCTCGATCACCGGCATGCCGGCGGCGTCGAGGGCGTTGACGACGGAACGGACCTCGTCGGCGGTGAACTGGTGGCGCTTGGCGTGGGAGCCGTCGCGCAGGCTGGTGTCGGTGACCCGGACGTCGAGGGTGTCGCTGTACGCGGTGGGGAGGTCAGCCATGTCAGGCCTCCTTCTTCTGCGAGTCCAAGTGCTCGGCGATCTCATTGCCGACCTTGGCGGCGGCGGCGGTCATGATGTCGAGGTTGCCGGCATAGGGCGGCAGGAAGTCTCCGGCCCCCTCCACCTCGAGGAAGATGGCGACCCGGCCGTAGTCGGCGTCGCCGAAGGGCAGGTCGAACTGCGGCTCGGCGAGCAAGCGGTAGCCCGGCACGTACTCGCTCACCTGCTCGGCGACCTCCTCGATCGAGGCCGCGATCTTGTCGACGTCGGCGTCGAGGGGGATCTGGCAGAAGACCGTGTCGCGCATGATCAGGGGCGGCTCGGCCGGGTTGAGGATGATGATCGCCTTGCCCTTGGTGGCGCCGCCGATCACCTCGATCGCCTTCGACGTGGTCGTGGTGAACTCGTCGATGTTGGCCCGGGTGCCGGGCCCGGCCGACGCCGACGACACGGTGGCGACGATCTCGGCGTAGGGCACCTCGACGATGCGGGAGACCGCGTAGACCATGGGGATCGTGGCCTGGCCACCGCAGGTGACCATGTTGACGTTCATCTCGTCGATGTGTTGGGTGAGGTTGGCCGGGGGCACGACGAAGGGGCCACGGGCGGCCGGGGTGAGATCGACGGCGACGATGCCGGCCTCGGCGTAGCGCTTGTGGTTGCGCACGTGGACATACGCCGACGTCGCCTCGAACACGATGTCGGGCAGCTCGTCCTGGGCGAGGAGCCAGTCGACGCCCTCGGCCGAGGCCTCGATGCCCTCGTCGCGGGCTCGGGCGAGGCCGGCCGATTCGGGGTCGACGCCGACCATGTACTTCAGGTCGATGTCGGGGCTCTTCAAGAGCTTGTACATCAGGTCGGTGCCGATGTTGCCCGGCCCGACGATCGCTGCGGTCGCCATGGGATACCTCTCTCGTGTGCGCTTCAGTCGGCGACCGTGAACTGCACGGCGCCCAGGGTTTCGACGGTCACCCGATAGGAGTGGCCGACCTCGAGGTGGACCGCCGCGGTCGCGCCCCCGGCGAGCACGACCCAGCCCGCCTCGAGGGTCAGCCCGGCTGCCGTCACCATGCGGGTCGCCTCGACGAGCGACCGCACCGGGTTGCCCAGGATCGCGGCCGACGAGCCCAGCTCGGCCGGGCGGCCGTCGACGTCGAGCACGATGCCGAGGTTGTCGACGGGGGTCTCGGGGTGATGCCAGTCGCCGACGAAGAAGCTGGACGACGACGAGTTGTCGGCGACGACGTCGGGCAGGGCGAACGTGAAGTTCTCGTAGCGCGAGTCGATGATCTCGGCTGCGGCGGCGACCCCGTCGACGCGGGCCATCGCCTCCATCGCGCTGAGCGGCTCGTCGATGTCCTCGCCGATCAGGAAGGCGATCTCGGGCTCGACCCGGGGATGCACGTAGCGGGAGCGTTCGAGCACCCCGCCCTCGGGGAGGCGCATGGCGTCGGTGAGGCGACCCCAGATGACCTCGTCGACGCCGACCTGGACCATCTTGGCCCGGGACGTGAGGCCCATCTTCACGCCGACGAGCCGCTCGCCCCGGCCGAGGCGACGCCCGATCGAGTGGGCCTGCGCGGCGTAGGCGTCGTCGAGCGACAGGTCGAACGACTGGGTGAACTGGGGGATGGCGGTGGCGGTGCGAGCCGCCTGGTCGGTCGTGTCGCCGACCTGTTCGGGGGTGCGGGCGTCGGTCATGGTGCGGCTCCTACTCGGCGGCGAACGATGCGGTCACGGTGCCGAGCCCGGAGATGCGGGTCTCGACGACGTCGCCCGGCTCCACGCCGACCATCGGGCCGAGCGCCCCGGACAGGATCGTGTCGCCGGCGGACAGGGGGCGACCGGCGGCCGCCATGGTGCGGGCCAGCCACGCGGCGGCGCTGACCGGCGAGCCGAGGCAGGCCTTGCCCACGCCGACCGACACCGGTTCACCTCGCCGTTCCATCACCATGCCGCACATCAGGGGGTCGAAGTCGGCCAGGGCGACGGGGCGGGAGCCGAGCACGTAGAGGCCCGACGAGGCGTTGTCGGCGACGGTGTCGTTGAAGCCGATCTTCCAGTCGGCGACGCGGGAGTCGACGATCTCGATCGCGGCGACCGCGTAGTCGATCGCCTGGATGACCTCGGCGACCGTGGCGTCGGGGTTCTCGAGGCCCGTGCGGAGCACGAACGCGATCTCGGCTTCGACCTTGGGCTGGAGGAGACGGCCGAGGGCGACGTCGGCGCCCTCGTCGACGGCCATGTCGGCGAAGAGCATGCCGTAGTCGGGCTGGTCGACGCCGAGCTGGGCCTGCACCGCCTTGGCGGTGAGGCCGATCTTGCGGCCGACGAGGCGCCGGCCCGTGGCGAGGGACCGTTCGGTGTTGATCTCCTGGACGGCGTAGGCCTCGGTCGCGTCGGCGAGCGTGTGGCCGAACGGGGCGCAGGCAACGCCGGTGGCGGCCGCCTCCGCGAGCGCATCGGCGGCGGCCTGGACGTGGTCTCGAGCGGTCATGTGCGGCTCCCCCTAGAGCTTGATGCAGACGTTGGTCGACTCGGTGTAGAACTCGAAGCTGTGGACGCCGCCCTCGCGGCCGATGCCCGAGTGCTTCATGCCACCGAACGCGGTGCGCAGATCCCGCAGGAACCACGAGTTCACCCAGCAGAGTCCCACGTCGAGCTCGGCGGCGACCCGGTTGGCTCGGCTGAGGTCGGTGGTCCAGACCGCCGCGGCGAGGCCATAGGGCGTGTCGTTGGCGAGGGCGACGACCTCGTCCTCGCTGTCGAAGGGCCGGATGTGGCAGCACGGCCCGAAGATCTCCTCGGTGACCACGGCGGAGTCGTCCGACAGCCCGGTCCAGATCGTCGGCTCGATCCAGGCGCCCTTGGTGAAGTCGCGCTCGCTCGACGCCGCCGCAACGTCGGGGATGCCGCCGCCGGTGACGACGGTGGCGCCGTCCTCGACCGCCTTCGCGTAGTACGACAGCACCTTCTCGCGGTGCTCGTGGCTGATCAGCGGGCCGAGTTGGGTGGTCGGGTCGTCGGGGTCGCCGATCGTGATCGCCTCCGCGGCTTCGGCGAGGCGGGCGACGAAGGTGTCGAAGATCGGGCGCTCGACGTACACCCGCTCGGTGCCGAGGCACACCTGGCCCGAGTTGGCGAAGGCGGAGCGGACGGTGCCCTCGATCGCGGCGTCGAGGTCGGCGTCGGCGAACACGATGCCGGGGTTCTTGCCGCCCATCTCGAGCGACACGCCGCGCACGCCCCTTGCGGCGGCGGCCATGATCGCCTCGCCCGTGCGGGTCTCGCCGGTGAAGGTGATGCCGTCGACGTCGGGGTGGGTGGTGAGGAACTCGCCGGCCGACCCGGGCCCGAAGCCGTGCACGACGTTGTAGACCCCGGCGGGGATGCCGACGTCGTTCATCACTTCGCCGAGGAGGGTGGCGGTGGCCGGGGTCTCCTCCGACGGCTTCACGACCACCGAGTTGCCGGTGGCGAGGGCGGGCCCGACCTTCCAGGTCATCAGCAGGAGGGGCAGGTTCCACGGGCAGACGACGGCGATGACGCCCTTGGGCTTGCGCAGCTGCATGTTGATGGCGCCCGCACCGTCGGGCGTGGCCATCGGGAAGAACTCGCCGGCCTCGTTCTTGACGACGTCGGCGAACACCCGGAAGTTGGCGGCGCCGCGCGGGATGTCGATGTGGCTGGCGATCGAGACCGGCTTGCCGGTGTCGGCCATCTCGGCGGCGAGAAAGTCGTCGAAGCGGCGATCGATCTCGTCGGCCAGGGCGTGAAGGAGGGCGACCCGCTCAGCCGGGTCCATCGTCGACCACGGCCCCTCCTGCGCGGCCCGGGCTGCGGCGACGGCGTCGGCCACGTCGGCCTGCGTCGCCTCGTGGACCATGCCGACGAGCGAGCCGTCGAGGGGCGACCGGTTCTCGAAGGTGGCGTCGCTCGATCGGAACTCGCCGCCGATGAAGTTGCGGAACTCCGTCGTCATGCCTCGGACCCTACGCGCGAGATCAGATGAAAAGCAAAAACCTCAGATATTCGAGCGTTGGTGCAGAGAGTCGGCTCCCGCCTATCGTGTTCGGGCGATGAGCGCCGGCCCCGACACCCCCCGCACGCGCGTCGAGCAGACCGTGCTGTCGCTGCGGGAGGACATCATTTCGGGTGAGCTCGAGGCCGAGTCCCGGCTCGGCGTCGACATGCTCAAGGAGCGCTACGGCGTCGGGGCGTCGACGATCCGCGAGGCCCTCTCGTTGTTGTGTGCCGACAACCTGGCCACGGCCGAGGGCCAGCGCGGCTTCCGGGTGGCGCCCCTCTCCCCCGACGATCTGGCCGACCTGTCCGAGGCCCGCAAGGTGCTCGAGACCCACGCGCTGCGCCAGTCGATCCTCAACGGCGACGACGAGTGGGAGGCGGCGATCGTCGCTGCCTTCCACCGCCTGTCGTTGGCCCAGGACCGCCTCGACGCCCACGAGCCCGGGGCGGCCGAGGAGTGGGAGGCCCGCAACCGCGACTTCCACTCGGCGCTGTCGGCCCGCTCGACCTCGGCCCGGATCCGCGACATGTTGGCCAACCTGGCCCGCCACTTCGAGCGCTACCGTCGAGCCGCGGTGGAGAGCACCTTCGGCGCCGACCGCGACATCGGCGCGGAGCACAAGGCGCTGATGGACGCCGCCCTGGCCCGCGATGTCGACGCCGCCACCGAGGCCCTGTCGGTCCACCTCGACAACACCGTCGACGTCATCGCCAAGGCCTACGCCGCCGCCCACGCCGAACGCGCCAGCTGACCGACGACACGATCCCCGGTAGGTTCCGGGCATGGGGACCACCACCGACGCTCCGTTTCCCGACCACGGCCGCGACGCCGACGAGCTGCGGCGGCTGCTCGCCGAGTGGCAGGCCGACGACATCGACTGGAAGGGCGGCAAGGCGTTCTCCCTCGTCTACAACGCGGCCGACGCCGAGCTCGAGGAGCTCCAGCACGACGTGGCCGTGCGCTTCCTCCACGAGAACGCCCTCAACCCCTTCGCCTACCCGAGCCTGAAGCGCATGGAGCAGGAGGTGGTGGCGGCCGCCGCCGGACTGTTCGGGTCGGATCCGCGAGCCGGGTCGCTGTCGTCGGGCGGCACCGAGAGCATCTTCCTCGCGGTGCAGACCGCCCGGGAGGCCGCCCGCGATCGGGGTGTGGAGCGGCCGCGCATCGTGCTCCCGTCCACCGCCCACCCTGCGTTCACCAAGGCGGCGCACTATCTCGACATCGACGAGGTCCGGGTCCCGGTCGGCGCCGACCTGCGGGCCGACGTGGCCGCCACCGAGGAGGCGATCGACGACCGCACCGCCCTCGTCGTCGGCTCGGCCCCCTGCTACCCGTATGGCGTGATCGACCCGATCCCCGACCTGGCCGCGTTGGCGGCCGACGCCGACACGCTGTGCCACGTCGACGCCTGCCTCGGCGGCTGGCTCCTCCCGTTCTGGGCCGAGCTCGGCGAACCGGTGCCGCCGTGGGACTTCCGGGTGCCGGGGGTGACGTCGCTGTCGGCCGACATCCACAAGTACGGCTACTGCTTCAAGGGTGTGTCGGTCGTGCTCCACCGCGACCGCGACCTCAAGCGCCGCCAGCACTTCGTGTTCGACGACTGGCCCGGCGGCACCTACGGCTCGGCCACCACGGCCGGCACCCGCCCGGCGGCCCCGATCGCGGCGGCGTGGGCGACGATCCAGCACCTCGGTCACGACGGCTACCTGGCCAAGGCGGCCGCGGTGCGCGACGCCACCCGCATCTTCCTCGACGGAGTCCGAGGCATCGACGGGCTGGCCGTCACCGGCGAACCCCAGCTGTCGGTGTTCGAATTCGCGCACGTGGACGGGCCCGACGCCACCGGCGCCATCGGCGACCGGATGGACGACCGGGGCTGGCACCTCGACCGCCAGCAGGGCGGTCTGCATCTGATGGTCTCGCCCGGCCACCTGCCGGTCGCCGAGCAGTTCGTCGCCGACCTGGCCGAGGCGGTCGCCGCCCACGGGCGGGAGGCCACGGCCAGCCGCGGCGTCGCCACCACCTACGGCGGCATCACCGACTGACCCCGAACTCTCGTGCGTTCGGGTCAGAAGTGACGCGAACTCGTACGAGAACGGCGAGCCAGCGCCTTCGGCGTGGCTAG
>JBPEXC010000100.1:0-1864 GCA_052032035.1 Acidimicrobiales bacterium
AACGGTTCCGCTACACCGACGCCGACGCGCCCGAGGGGGCCGGCGGGGAGTTCGGGGTGATCGCGTCGGTCACCGAGGCGTTCTGCGGCAGCTGCGACCGGATGCGTCTCACCGCCGAGGGACAGCTCCGCAACTGCCTGTTCGCCCTCCGTCACGTCGAGCTCAAGCCCGTGCTGCGGTCGGGCGCCCCGGTCGAGGAGCTCCACGCCGCACTGCTCGACACGATCGCCGGCGAGGTCGAACGCAAGTGGGCCGGCCACGCCATCAACAAGGTCCACTTCCTCCGCCCCTCGAAGTCGATGTCGCAAATCGGTGGGTGACGCAGCGGTGGGTGACACAGCGGCTGGCAGTTCTGCCTGCACCAGCGTCCGGAGCCGTCGGACTAGGCTCCTGCCGTGCCAGATCGTGAACTGAC
Organism: Acidimicrobiales bacterium; assembly: GCA_052032035.1. GTDB lineage: Bacteria > Actinomycetota > Acidimicrobiia > Acidimicrobiales > SZUA-35 > JAWSVN01. The sequence goes on from JBPEXC010000100.1 coordinate 416, forward strand.
CCACCTCGACCCGCTCGGCCGTGCTCGCATGGTCGACGTGAGCGAAAAGGACCCCACCGCACGACGGGCGGTGGCCCGGGGTCGGGTCTACATGACGCCGGAGACGACCGCACTGGTCGCCAACCGGGCGGTGGCGAAGGGCGACGTGCTCGCCGTGGCCCGGGTCGCCGGGATCCAGGCGGCGAAGCGGACGAGCGACCTGCTGCCGCTCTGCCACCCCCTCCTGGTCGGGTCGGTGCTGATCAACTTCGACATCCAGGACACCTTCATCGAGATCGAGGCTCACGTCGACACGGTCGACCGCACCGGTGTGGAGATGGAGGCGCTCACTGCGGCGTCGATCGCCGCCCTGACGATCTATGACATGTGCAAGTCGGCCGACCGGTCGATGACGATCGGCGACATCGCCCTGTGGGAGAAGGTCGGGGGACGCTCCGGCACCTACCGGCGTGCCTCCGAGGTCGACTGACCACCCTCCGTCAACCCTCCGGTCAACGACGGCTGGTGCCGACGCCCGGCAGCCCCGAGTGGTTGTCCTCGCCCCCCTTCCGTAGTACGTTCGTAACGTTGGCGTCGCCGCCGCCCGCTCCGCCCGCAGGTCCCTCCCGCCGGGCGCGGAACACTTGAGGAAACTCGATGAATTGGTTCCAAACCATCGTTCTGCTGATCGTCCTGGCCGTCTGGGTCTGGGTGCTCGGCCGTCCGCTCGCCGCCAACCTCTTCAACAAGGCTCGTCGCGACCCGGTCGGCAGCTTCCGTCGTGAGATGTCGGCCCTCGGTGAGGCGCCGCAGCGTTCGATGGGGCTCGGTGGGCCGGCGATGAGTCGCCCGCTCGGTGCCCCGGTGATGACCTCGGCCCGTCGTCGTCGGTTGCAGATCTTCATGGCCCTGTGCATCGCCGCCGGCGTGTCGCTCGTGATGGCGCTGGTGTTCCGGGGAATCTGGATCTACGAGCACCTGCTGATGGACGTGCTGCTCGTGGGCTACACCGCCCTCGCCGCCCGCCACGGTGCCGCCGAGAGCGAGCGCCGCTCGAAGGTCAGCTACCTGTCGCCCGCTCGGGCCCAGGCCAGCCCGGTCTACATCCGGGCCGTCAACGACGGCTGATGTGGAACGCGAGCCGATAGGCTCGTCCATCCCAACGGGGTCCGTCCCCGCACGGGGCTGTAGCTCAGCTGGCTAGAGCGCCTCGGTCGCATCGAGGAGGCCAGGGGTTCGACTCCCCTCAGCTCCACTTCTCCGAACGACGCCTCCTCGTGAGGCGTCGTTCGCCGTTTTGCGCCGCACTCACCCGCCCGCTCTCGCTACCCGGTGCCCCTGTGTGCGGGATTGGGATGCTCCTATGTCTGTCAAGACGCTCGTTGAGGCGAGGTCAGGTCGACGCGGATGGCGTTGAACACCTCCCTGGCGACGTAGCGTTTGAGGCAACGGATGATCTCTTTGCGGGAT
>JBPEXC010000101.1:0-6164 GCA_052032035.1 Acidimicrobiales bacterium
CCACGACGGCGCCGGCCACCACCCCCAGCACCTCCCAGAGCACCACGACGGCGCCCACCACCCAGAGCACCACGACGGCGCCCCCCACCACCCAGCCGACGACGACCGCACCGCCTACCACCCAGCCGACGACGACCACGACGGTGAGCGAGCCGAGCTGAGGCCGTCGGTGACGGAGACGCTGACGGTGGCGCAGACCGAACGATGCGAGCGGCGGTTCCGGGCGATGGGGACGACGATCGTCCTCGCCGTGGCGTGGGACGGGTCGGCCACCGCCGCCGATGCGGCACTCGCCGACGCCGAAGCCACCGTGCACGACCTCGAACGACGCTGGAGCCGGTTCCGGGTCGACTCCGAACTGAGCCAGCTCAACGCCGCCGGCGGCCCGACGGTGGTCACCCAGCTCACGGCCGAACTCATCGCGGCGGCGTGCGCTGCCTGGGCCGACAGCGAGGGCTGGTTCGACCCGACGATCCTGCGGTCGCTCGAAGCCCTCGGCTACGACCGTCCCTTCGGGCGGCCGACCGAGCGCCGCCTCGACACGAGCGCCCGCAACCACGAGCCGCCGACCCCGCCGCCGGGTTGCGGGGCGATCGCCTGCGACCCCGCCACCGGCCTCGTCGTGCTGCCGCACGGCTGTGCCCTCGACCTCGGCGGCATCGCCAAGGGCGCCACCGCCGACCTGGTGACGGGCGAGCTCCTCGACGCCGGCGCCGTGGCGGCGTGCGCATCGATCGGGGGCGACGTCCGGGTCCGGAGCCGGGTCGGCGCCGCCCCGTGGCCGGTCGCTGCTCGGGTGGCCGGTGCCGACGCCACGCCGGTCATGCTGCTCGACGGGGCGATGTGTTCGTCGTCGACCCGCCGCCGCCGCTGGCGCCGAGGCGACACCTCCCACCACCACCTCGTCGACCCCCGATTCGGTGCCAACGGTGCGAGCGACGTCACCGACGCCGCCGTCGTCGCCGGCAACGCCGTCACCGCCGAGATGCTCACGAAGGTCGCCGTCCTCGCCGATGGGAACACGATCGATCGCCTCCTCGACCGGCACGGCGCCGCCGCCATCCTGCGACACGGCGACGGCCGCCGGACCCGACGAGGCGACTGGCCCGACCACGACGACCCCGACCGCCGGGAGGTGAACCGACGATGAGCGACGACGTGTGGTGGTACCTCACACGATCCGCGGCCCTGGTGTCGTGGTGGATGGCGCTCGCCTCGATCGTCCTGGGCCTCCTGCTCTCGTCGAAGATGCTCGGCCGCAAACCCGGCTTCCCGTGGTTGCTCGACCTTCACCGCTTCACCAGTGGCCTGGCGGTGGGTTTCGCCGTGGCCCACATGGCGACCCTGTGGGTCCACGACTTCATCGACTTCGACCTGGTCGACCTGCTGGTGCCCGGCGCGTCGCCGTGGGAGCCGTTCCCCGTGGCCTTCGGGGTGATCGCCTTCTGGGCGATGGCCGTCGTCCAAGCGTCGTCGCTGGTCAAGGACCGGATCCCGAAGCGGCTGTGGCACGGCACCCACCTGCTCTCCTACCTGGTGGCCGTCACCGCGACCGTCCACGCTGCGTTGGCCGGCACCGACTGGTCCAACCTGGCGTTCCAGCTCATGGCGGTGGTGATGGGCTCCCTCGTCGTCGGGCTGACCGCCGTACGGCTCGGCGCTCATCGTCTCGCCCGGTCGAAGCGGTCGAAGCGGACCGAGGCGCTCGCCCGGGCCAAGCAGGGGCCCGCTCCGAAGGCCCGCACCTCGCCGCCCCCGGAACACCGTCGCCGGAGCCTCGCCGACCGCCACGCCGAACTCACCGGTGGGAAGCGGACCTGACGCTGCTGCGCCCTCGTGACACACTGACCCGGTGGGCGACCCCGACACCCGAACCCTGATCGAGGCGATCCACGACCAGCGGGTCCCGGCGCTCGCCGGATCGGCCGCAGGTGCTGATGCCACCACGGCCGCCGCCGTCGACGCCTGTGGTCGGATCGGCGCCCAGGTGGCGGACGAGGTCGCAGCGTTGGTCGAGGCGCTCCGTGTCGCCGGCGTCGACGCCGCCACCGACGACGACGTCGGGCGCCCTCGGTCGTTCCACGCCGGTGCGATCACCATCGGGCGAGCCGACCTGGTCGCCGCGGCCGACGTGCTGGCGGGGCATGGTCTCCTGCCCCCGTTCGAGGCGACGCCCGGCCGGTTCGCCGCCGTCGCAGCCTTCCGGCCCTCGCTGCGGTTCCTGCGCTTCGACGGCCACACGACCCGGATCACCCTCGAGCTCCGGGAGCCGGCCCCCACCCGGCTGCCCGGCCCGATCCGGCCGACCGTGCTCGACATCGCCGGCCGGGACGCGCCGCGCTGGCGCTATGTGCTGGATCGAGGCGCCCGGGTCCTCGCCGGCCGGCTCGGGGCGACCGCGGCCCCGACGGCGGAGAACGACTTCCTCGGCACCCCGGACGCCCTGATCGAGCCGGTCCTCGCCGCCGCCGGGGTGCAGGCCGACGACATCGTGATGGACCTCGGTTGCGGCGACGGACGCGTCGCGATCGAGGCGGCCCGCCGGTTCGGGTGTCGAGCCATCGGAGTCGAGGTGGTGCCCGATCTCGCGGCGCGTGCCCGCGCCGCGGTCGACGCCGCCGGCGTCGCCGACCGGGTCGAGATCCGCGAGGCGCCGGTGCAGGCCACCTCCCTGGCCGACGCCACCGTGCTCTTCGTGTTCCTGCCCTCCCAGCTCGTCCCCGCCGTCGTGCAGCGATGCCTGGACACCGCACGCCCGGGGGCCAGGGTGATCGTCCACGAGCAGATGCGGTTGCCCGCCGAGCTCGACCCCGACGAGTCGGTGCCGGTCGTGGCCGACGACGCCCTCACCGTCGCCCACCTGTGGCGCGTCGGCGCTACTGCATCCCGGCAGCGCTGACCCGACGCTGGGAGACCTCGACCAGTTCGCCCCGGCGGACCTCGTAGGAGGTCACCTGGTCGACCGAGTGCTGCCCGGCCCGGGCCTTGCCGGTGACGACGTCGAGGGTCAACCCGTTCAGGACCGGCACGAGGCCGACCGCGCGGAACCCGTCGTCGACGCCGGGGCTCGAGCGCTTGTCCTCGCGGATCAGCTCGCCCGACTCCCAGATCCAGGTGTCGTCGACCGAGATGAACCGGCAGCGATGGCTGCTGCGCGACTTCGACACGATCGCCCCCGGACACACGATCACGTTGCCGTCGACCCATGGTTGGGTGCCCAGGCCGTCGCGGCCGAAGCCGACCTCGAAGGCGTTGGCGATCAGGGCGTCGAGGTCGCCTCGCGCCATCGCCCGCTCCCGTTGGAGCTGCAGCACGACCTCGCCGAGGTTGGCGAGTTCGTCGTCGTCGAGACGGTCGACGACGCGCACGGCGTCGTCGGGTCGCCCGGCGAGGAGGCGCGCCGCGGCGTTGACCCGTCTAGCCGACGCCGGCTCGTCACCGGACGCTGCCGACGGTGCGGCGGATGCTGCGGGGGGAGGGGCGGACACGGCGGCCAAGGCTAGGCGCGCCGGGCCGGACCACCGGCGGATCAGGCGTCGGTGGCGGTGACCTCCAGCTCACCTTCGGCGTACTGGGCCCGCAGGTCCTTCTTGGAGAACTTGCCGACGCTGGTCTTGGGGACCTCGGCGATGAAGGTCCACCGTTCGGGGATCCACCACTTCGCCACCCGGCTCCCCAGATAGTCCTTGAGCTCGTCCGGGGTGACCGTCTCGCCCGCCTTGACCACCACGCAGGCCAGGGGTCGCTCGTCCCACCGATCGTCGGGGATGCCGACCACGGCGGCCTCGGCGACCGCCGGGTGGCCCATCAGCGTGTTCTCCAGGTCGACCGAGCTGATCCACTCCCCGCCGGACTTGATCACGTCCTTGGCCCGGTCCTTGATCGTGAGGAACCCGTCGGGCTCGATGACGGCCACGTCGCCGGTGCGGAGCCAGCCGTCGTGGAACTTCTCCTCGGTCGGGTCGAGGTAGTAGGAGCCGGTGATCCACGGCCCGCGGATCTCGATCTCTCCCTGGGCCTCGCCGTCCCACGGCAGCACCTCACCGTCGTCGTCGCAGATCCGGATCTCGACGCCCGGCACGACCCGACCGGTGCGGACCCGGTAGTCGATGTCGTCGTCGTAGGCGACGTCGCGGGGCGGCCAACCGAACGCTGCCAGGGGAGAGGTCTCGGTCATCCCCCAGGCCTGCACGATGTCGACCCCGAAGGTCGCCCGGAACCCCTCGATCAGGCCGCGCGGCACCGCCGAACCGCCGCACAACACGTAGCGCAGCGACGACAGGTCGGCGTCGGGGGCGTTCTGGAGGATGTCGTTGAGCACCGTCGGCACCGCGCCGGAGATCGTCGGCTGGGTCGCAGCGATGATCTCGGTGAGCGGCCCGGCCTGGAGGTATTGCTGGGGCATCACGACGTCGGCGCCGGCGGCGAACGCGGCGTAGGGCATACCCCAGGCGTTGGCGTGGAACTGGGGGACGATCATCAGCACCCGGTCGGCGGCGCCGAGCTGCATCGTCGGCTGTCCGAGCGCCGCCATCGAGTGGAGGAAGGTGGAGCGGTGGGAGTAGGCCACGCCCTTCGGGTTGCCGGTCGTGCCTGAGGTGTAACACATCGCCGCAGCGGCCCGTTCGTCGAGGTCGGGATAGTCGAATCCGGGTTCCTCGGCCCCGATCAGCTCCTCGTAGTCGAGGGTGTCGCCCAGCTCGGGGTGGGCGCCGACACCGCCGCTGTGGCACACGATGATCTGCTCGACGGTCGTGAACTGGTCGCGGACCTTGGCCAGGAGCGGGATCAGCGACTCGTCGACGATGATCACCTTGTCCTCGGCGTGGTTGACGACGTAGACGAGCTGCTCGGGGAACAGGCGGATGTTGAGGGTGTGGAGCACCGCCCCCATGCACGGGACGGCCAGGTAGGCCTCCATGTGGCGCTGGTTGTTCCACATGAAGGTGGCCACCCGGTCGCCGGCCTCGACGCCGAGACGTTGCAGGGCGGCGGCGAGCTGGTCGGCCCGGTCGGCCACCTCGGCGAAGGTCGCCGAGCGGAGCCCGGCGTCGGGCCCGTCGTAGGTGAGGACCTCGGACGTGCGGTGCACGGTTCGCCCGTGGCGCAGCAGGTGGGTGATCGTGAGCGGGAAGTCCTGCATCGTCGAGGTGATCGTCATCCTCAGATCGTGCCCCGACCGGGCCCAACGCTCAAGTCGTCGACGCCTCACGGGCCACGCCGCGGTCGCTCCTCAAGAGCGACGCCGAGCGCGCCGATTGACCATCGTGCTCGAACCCACGATCGCGGAACGCGCCAGGACCGCCGTCGCCGCCGCCCGCCACGGGGTCCTCGCGACCCTCGACGTCGACGGACGGCCCGTGGTGAGTCCCGTACCCGTCGTCGCCGACGGCGCCGGCTTCCCGGTCGCGGTCGTCTCCAAGCTCGCCACCCACTCCGAGCGCGCCACCCGGGATCGACGGGCGTCGATCTCCATCGGCGACCGACTCCTGCTCCAGGGCGACCTCGAGCCGGTGCCCGGTATCCAGCAGCACGAACTGAGCCCGGCGTTCCTCCATGTCCACCCGGACCTCGCCGCCCAGATCGAGTCGCTCGACTTCTCGTGGTGGCGGCTCGTTCCCGGCCGGGTCCGCTGGCTCGACGACGACGGAGTGGAGCGCTGGCTGCGTCCCGACGACCTCGCCGGCGCCGACCCCGATCCGCTGCTCGACCTGGGCGACGGACTGCTGCCCGAGGTGGCCGACCGATTGGGGGACGAGCTCGTGTTGCTGTGTCGGGCCCTCGCCGGCCGCTGGCTCGCGACCGACGCCACCCTGATCGCCCTCGACCGCTACGGACTGGTGGCGATGGTCGACGAGCCGGGGGTTCGCCGTCCGGCTCGGATCCCCTTCCCGGATCGCCTCGAGGCTGCCACCGACGTCCACGCTGCGGTCGGTGCCCTCGTGCGCGCCGCCCGCTCGGCCCCGTCGGCGGAGCGACCGGCCGGTGCGTTGGCCGCGGCGCCGGTCCGGGCGCCGAAACCCGACGTCACCCCCGACGAACTACTGGCCGCCCTCGCCGGCGAGGCGGGCCTGCTGCACCCCGTAGAAGGCGATCGCAGCGGCGACGCCGGCGTTGAGGGAGTCGACGGTGCCACTCATCGGGATGCGGACGAGACGATCGCC
>JBPEXC010000102.1:0-6872 GCA_052032035.1 Acidimicrobiales bacterium
GTCGACGTCGTCGTCGATCTCCGCCCCGGCTCCCCCACCCACGGCCAGCACGCCTCGATCACCGTCGACGCCAACCGCAACCAGGTCTGGGTGCCCCGCGGCTTCGCCCACGGCTTCTGCACCCTCGAACCCGACACCGAGGTCGCCTACAAGGTCGACAACCTCTGGGCCCCCGACGCCGAACGCTCCCTCGCCTGGGACGACCCGACCCTCGCGATCGACTGGCCGATCGGCCCCGACGAGGTGACCCTGTCCGGCAAGGACGCCGACGGCCTCTCACTCGCAGAGGTCACCGCCGAGATCGCCGCAGCGTCCTAGGCTCGACCCCATGCGCATCCTCCTGACCGGCGGGCTGGGGTTCATCGGATCGGCCGTGGTCCGCCACCTGATCGACCACACCGACCACGACGTCACCAACCTCGACGTCATGACCTACGCCGCCACCCAAGGCTCGGTGGCCTCCATCGCCGACAACCCCCGCTACCGCCACCTCAAGGTCGACATCACCGACCACGACGCCGTCGCCACCGCCATGGACGACACCGCCCCCGACGCCGTCATCCACCTCGCCGCGGAATCCCACGTCGACCGCTCCATCGACAACCCCGGCGCCTTCATCGACACGAACGTCGTCGGCACCTTCACCCTCCTCCACCAAGCCCGACGCGTCGCCGAGACCGCCGCCCGCCTCGACACCTTCCGCTTCCTCCACGTCTCCACCGACGAGGTCTTCGGCGCCCTCACCCCCGACGACCCCGCCTTCGACGAGACCACCCCCTATGACCCCCGCTCGCCCTACTCGGCCTCCAAAGCCGCCTCGGACCACCTCGTCCGCGCCTGGCACGAGACCTACGGACTGCCCACGATCATCACCAACTGCTCCAACAACTACGGGCCGTTCCACTTCCCCGAGAAACTGATCCCCCTGATGATCCTCAAAGCCGTCGCCGGCGACCCCCTCCCGGTCTACGGCAAGGGCGACAACGTCCGCGACTGGCTCTTCGTCGCCGACCACGCCCGAGCGATCGTCACCGCCCTCGAGACCGGCACCCCGGGCCAGACCTACGCCATCGGCGGCAACTCCGAACGCACCAACCTCGACGTCGTCGAAACGATCTGCGACCTGATCGACGACCGCCTCGGCATCGACCCCGAGGGCCCACGCCGCCGCCTCATCACCTTCGTCGAGGACCGCCCCGGCCACGACCTCCGCTACGCCATCGACGCCACCAAGGCCAAGACCGACCTCGGCTGGGAACCCTCCCTCACCTTCGAACAAGGCCTCGCCCACACCGTCGACTGGTATCTCGCCAACGACTGGTGGTGGCGCCCCCTCAGCGACGCCTACGGCGGCCAACGCCTCGGCACCACCACGACCGGACCGGCGGCCTGATGCGGGTCCTCGTCACCGGCGCCGCCGGCCAGGTCGGACGTGAGCTGCTGCGGGCCGACTGGCCGGGAGGCACCGAGGTCGTCGGCCGGTCGTCGAGCGAGCTCGACATCACCGACGCCGCCGCGGTCGACGCTGCGGTCGCCGAGCTCACCCCCGAGGTGATCGTGAACGCCGCGGCCTACACCGCCGTCGACGCCGCCGAGGACGACGAGGCCCGGGCCACGGCGGTCAACGCCGACGGCGTGGCCAACCTGGCGGCCGCTACCGACCGGGTCGGCGCCTTCCTGGTCCACATCTCGACCGACTACGTCTTCGACGGCTCCAAGGACGCCCCCTACGTCGAGGACGACGCCCTGGCCCCGATCGGCGCCTACGGCCGCTCCAAGGCGGCCGGTGAGGCGGCCGCCCTCGCCGCCGCCGACTCGGTCGTGGTGCGCACCGCCTGGGTCTACGGTGCGCTCGGCAACAACTTCGTGACCACGATGCTGCGCCTCGCCGGCGAGCGCGACACCCTCGGGGTCGTCGGCGACCAGGTCGGCTCCCCCACCTCGGCGGCCGACATCGCGTCGACGATCGTGGAGCTCGTCGCTCGCCACGCCTCCGGCCCGCTCCCCGAGCGCGTCTACCACCTCGCTGCCCCCGACACCGCCAGCTGGCACGAGTTCGCGCTGGCGATCTTCGAGGCGTCGGCCGCCGGCTTCGACGGCGTGTGCAACGAGCTGACGACCGACCAGTACCCGACCAAGGCGACGCGACCGGCCAACAGCCGACTCGACACGAGCCGACTGACGGCCCTGCTGGGGCACTCGCTGCCCTCGTGGCGCACGTCGCTCCCGACCGTCGTCGCCGAACTGGAGGCCGACCGATGACCAGCAGCGATCCCGAGACGACGAACCCGAAACGGCGGGGCATCATCCTCGCCGGCGGCACCGGCAGCCGCCTCCACCCCGTCACCCTCGCCGTCTCCAAACAACTCCTGCCCGTCTACGACAAACCCATGATCTACTACCCGATCTCCACCCTGATGCTCGCCGGCATCGACGAGATCCTCATCATCACCACCCCCGAAGACCAAACCCAGTTCCAACGCCTGCTCGGCGACGGCACCCACTGGGGCATCCGCATCGACTACGCCACCCAAGCCGCCCCCAACGGCCTCGCCGAAGCCTTCATCATCGGCGAAGGGTTCATCGACGGCCACCCCAGCTGCCTCATTCTCGGCGACAACCTCTTCTACGGCGCCGGCTTCTCCACCCAACTCCAAGACGTCTCCACCACCACCCACGGCGCATCCGTCTTCGCCCAACAGGTCTCGGACCCCGAACGCTACGGCGTCGTCGAATTCGACGACCACGACCGCGCCGTCTCCATCGAGGAGAAACCCGCCAAACCCCGCTCACACTGGGCCGTCACCGGCCTCTACTTCTACGACGACCAGGTCTGCGACATCGCCAGATCGATCGAACCCTCCGACCGAGGCGAACTCGAGATCACCACCGTCAACCAGCACTACCTCGACGCCGGCACCCTCTCGGTCGCCCGCCTCAACCGAGGCTTCGCCTGGCTCGACACCGGCACCTTCGCCTCCATGGTCGAAGCCTCCGAATTCGTCCGCGTCATCGAACAACGCCAACAAGTCCGCATCGGCAGCCCCGAAGAAGTCGCCTGGCGCATGGGCTTCATCGACGACGACGCCCTCCTCGCCCTCGCCGAACCCCTCCTCAAGAGCGGCTACGGCACCTACCTCCACGACCTCGTCGTCCCGCCCTTCGCCTGAGCGGGAGAAGCCCTGGACGCGAGCTGGGGACGGGGCCGGTCAGCCGGCCTGGCTGATCGTGTAGACCTCGGTCGACGAGGCGAGCTGCACGGCGAGGCGGACGTCGTCCTCGGTGAGGAGCCGATCGGCCCAGAAGGCGAGCCCGCCCGGGTCGGGGTTGCGTCCGAGGATCGACTGGTAGAGCTGCGTCACCCGGCGCTCACGTGACTCCGGCGACGCGTAGAAGGCGGCGGCCACCTGGCTGCGGGTGAGGGTGCCGGCGTCGAGCTGGTCGACCCAGTGGGCGAGACCGCTCTGATCGGCGGGACGCTCCTGCAGATCGAGGTAGAGCTGGGCGACGAACTCCTCGGGGCTCGACCCGGTGGAGCGGTAGTACTCGGGCGATCCGTAGAACTCGGTGCCGATGTCGGCGATCCGGGCGCCGTCGGCGACCTGGGCGAGCCAGTGGGCCCGGCCGCCGGCGTCGGCGGCGCGCCCGAGGGCCGAGCGGTAGAGGTCGTCGATCATCACGCCGGCCCACTCGTCGGAGGTGGCGAGCTCCTCGGTGAGCAGGTGGTACTGGCCGCTGCCGACGGCCTCGGCCCACTGGGAGTGCTCGGCGCCCTGGGCCGGGCGGCCGAGGAAGATCTCGAACACGTGGTCGATGTAGTCGACCGCACCGGTGGCGACGAGGTGTTCGAGCGGCCCGAAGTCGAACCAGTCCGACTTGAGGCCGAACGTGCGTCGCACGTCGTTGCCGCTCAGCGTCCGGGTCCCGTCCTCGAAGGTGAAGACCACCTCGAGCACGCGGCCTCCGCCGTTCCCGTAGCCGTTGCGGCGGGTCTCCTCGACCGACAGCAGCCGTCCGAGGCCGGACGACGCCTCGAACGAGGTGAGGTTGACCACCACGGACCACTGGTGGTTCGGGTTGGTCGACACCGAGTCGCCGTCGTCGGGCACGGCGGGGAAGTCACCGCCGGCGGTGTAGCCACCGGTCGACGACGAGAACTCGGTGCGGGCCACCCGACCGTCGGCGTGGAGCCGGACGACGCCGGTGGTGGCGGCGATCGCGGCGTTGGTGGCCGGATGGTCCTGAGCCGTCGCCACCTTGGTGCCGGGCAGGGGCTGGCCGGTGGTGAAGAAACGACCGTCGTAGACCTGACAGAGGGTGGTCTCGCAGGTGTCGGCGTAGGGCTGCTGCCGGGTGTCGCCCGCCACCACGTAGGAGCGGGCGGCGACGCTCTGCACCTCGAGCGCCTCGGCCGGCCACCCGGCCGGCACCTCGTTGGGCACCACGCCCCGGAGATAGGCGTCGAGGGGCACGACGTTCACGGCGCGGGTGCTGCCGCTGACGTTGATGCCGCGAAGGGTGCCCTCGTACCAGCTCGAGTTGCCGTCGGGCCGACAGACCCGCAACAGCTCGTCCTGGGGCAGGAGGGCCCCGCCGGTGGCGATCGGCTGGAGTTCGACACCGGCGGCGTCGGCCCCGGCCGGGATGCGAGCGATCTCGGCGAAGCTCGAGTTGCAGGCGTCGGCGAGCTGGACGACCACCTCGGTCCCCGACGAGAACACCCGCACCGCGCCGGTGAGGTCGGCCATCGGGTTGCCCCAGTTGTCCACCGCCCGCTGCCCGGTGTTGAGGTCGATGACGCGGATGCCGCCGTTGCCGAAGTCGACCCGCAACGGTTCGCTGCGGTTGTAGCGGAGCTCGACCCGCACGGCGTCGGGGTCGGGGGCCAGCGAGTTGAGCGACCGGTCGAGGTCGGTGACCAGACCGGCGCTCGTGCCGCCGTAGAAGTGGTCGAGGATCCATTCGGCGACCTGCCCGGCCTGGGCGTAGCCCAACGAGCCGTACTGACCCATGCCACGACCGTGGCCCCAGCCGCGGCCGGTGACGACGACCGAGATCTCGTCGCTCTGTGCGGCGGCAGGCGCCGTCGGTACCACCAGGCCGGCGAGGGTCGCCAGCATGGCGACCACGGCGACGATGCGTCGCCGGGCGTGTTGATCTCGCGAGTCCCGCTCGAGTCGCTCGGTCATGGTCTCCCCATCGGCCGTCGGGTGGTCCGATTGACCCCGAGAGCGTAGTTCGTCCGGCCCAGACGCCCCAGCGCTCGGGCAGTTCGACTCCCCGGAGCGATCGACGCCCCGAGCCCGGCCGTCACCGGTCGGCATCAGCCGCCGACCGCCCGGTCGTAGAACTCCCCGCTGATCGCCAGGTTGCGGGCGAGGGCGATGTCGTCGTCGGTCACCAGGAGGCGCTCGGCCCAGAACGCCAGGCCCTCGGCATCGGGACCGCGGCCGAGCACCCGGTGGTAGAGCCGCGTCACACGGTCGCTGCGCGACTCGATCGAGTTGTAGAACCCGGTGGTCACCTCGATCGGGGTCGTCCCCTCGGCGAGGCGCTGCCGCCAGTAGGCGAGGCCCTGGGCGTCGGGCCGCCGGTGCAGGAGGGCGTCGTAGATCTGGGTCAGCCAGGCGTCGGTGCTGCCGGCAGCCGCCACGTACTCGGCCGACGCGTAGAACTCGGCCCCCAGCTCCTGGGTGCGCAGACCGTCCTGGAGGCGGGCGAGCCAGTAGGCCTGGCCGCCGGCGTCGGGCGTGCGACCGAGCACGTCGAGGTAGATGTCGTCGAGGATCACCCCCGCCCACTCCGGGGAGTTGGCGAGCTCGTCGACCACCTGGGCCCGACTGCGGTAGTCGATGTCCCAGGCCAGCTCGTCGAGCTCTCGCAGGCTCGGCGAGCGGCCGAGGAAGAGCTCGACGACGGCGTCGACGTAGCGGGAGTCGTCGGTCTGGGCCAGGTCGGCGGGGAGTTCCCACCACAGGGCGCCATCCGCGATCGTGCCGGTGCCGACCGTGGTCGAGATCGGCTGCACCTGGCGGGGCCGGCCGAAGGCGTGGAGGCGGCCCTCACTGTCGAGCACCCAGCCGCCGGTGTCGTAGGGATCGACCAGCACGGCTCGGGCCCGGTCGCTCGTGCCGGCGATGGCGGAGGTGCGGGCCGGGGCGCCGCCGAAGGCGTGGAGGCGACCGTCGGAGGCGAGCACCCAGCCGCTGACCCCGTTGCTGCGCAGGGCGACGTCGATCGCCGTCGCGCCGCCGAGCGAGGGGGAGGTGACGGTCGGCGACGACCCGATGGCGTGGATCCCGCCGACGTCGTCGACGACGTAGCCGGCCCGGTCGCTCGCCATCGCGAAGGCCGCGGCCTGACGCCCGGCCGGGAGGGGCGACGCGAGCCGAGGCCCGCTCTCGCCGTACACACCGCCGACCGTGCCGGCGCGGTTGATCACCCACCCGCTCGTGCCGGCGTCGTTCATCTCGACGTCGATGGCCGCCGGACTCAGGGGGTTGGACGCCGGACTGGCGAGCCCGCCGAAGCCGACGACGCCGCCGGAGCTCGACACGACGAACCCGGCGCCGTCATCCGCGGCGACGGCGCGCACCGCGTCGCCCGAGGAGACCGTGAGCGCGCTCGCGGGTGTGTCGGCGGCACCGGCGGGACGGAGTCGGCCCCGGGCGTCGACGGCGAGCACCGCCGGACCGGAGTCGAGGGGTTCGCGGGCGGGAAAGTCGACGGCGAGGCTGCGCGACGCCCCGATCGCGGCCCGGATGGCGGGCAGCGACGGGTAGAAGCGACTGCCCGGGCACGACGTGAGGCCGAGGTCGCGGTGCCCCACGATCGTCGGCACCCGCACCCGGGTGCCGTCGGCGAAGCGGAGC
>JBPEXC010000103.1:0-1677 GCA_052032035.1 Acidimicrobiales bacterium
CCCACGGCAATCCCTTCCGGCTGTCGTCGCTCCACGGGCGGAAGGTGCTGCTCGTCGCCTGGGCCTCGTGGTGAGGCTGCCGCACCAGCCTGCCCGTGTGGCAGGCACTGCACGCTGACTACGAAGCGGCCGGCCTCACGGTCGTCACCGTCGCCCTCGACATCGACCCCTCGAAGGCGCTGCCCTGGATCGAGGCGGCCTCGCCGACCCACCCGTCGCTGATCGACACCACCCACGTCACCAACGAACTCTTCGGGTTCAACAACGTGCCGATGGCGGTGTGGATCGACGAGGAGGGCCGGCTCGTCCGTCCGGCGGAGAGCGCGAGCCTCGAGGCCCGCCCGGCCAGCGGCGAGCTGCCCGAAGGCCTGCCCGAACGAGTCGTCCAGGTCATGACCGAGGTCCGCAAGATCCCCGACATCGGCGAGCGCTACCGCGCTGCGGTGATCGATTGGATCGAGCGTGGCGCCGACAGCGCCTTCGCCCTCTCCCCCGACGAGGTGGTCGCCCGCTCGGCTCCCCGGGAAACGCACCACGCCGAGGCGGCCGCCGCCTTCGAGCTCGGACAACACCTGCGAACCGCGGTCGGACACGACGCCGCGATCCCGTGGTGGCGCCGAGCCCACGAACTCGACCCCGGCAACTGGACCTACAAGCGCCAGGCCTGGACGATCGAGACCACCCCGGAGGGCGAGGCGTCGGACCTGCTGCAGGCGCCGACCGACACCTACGGAACGGGCTGGGTCGAGGACGTGATCCGCCTCGGCGGCGGCGAGAACTACATCACCAAGCCGTCGCTCTGAGTCGGCCGCGGTCGCTCCACGACCGACGACAGGCCGGTTGGCCAATACTTAGGTATTGACCTAAGTGTTGGAGGTCGTCATAGTGCAGCCTGTGCCCTCACCTCCCGCCGCTGTGGTTGACGACGTCTTCAAGGCTCTGGCCGACCCGACGCGCCGGCAGGTGATCGAACGACTCGCGGTCGGCCCGGCGGCGACCTCGGTCCTGGCCGAACCGTTCGACATGGCGTTGCCCTCGTTCACCCAGCACCTGGCGGTGCTGGAACGGGCGAGCCTCGTGACGTCGACCAAGCAGGGGCGGACCCGCACCTACCGCCTCGCCCCCGACGGCCTCGACGCCGCCCAGGACTGGCTGGCCCAGCGCCGCCGCGAGTGGGACCGACTCCTCGACCGACTCGACGCCTTCCTCGTCGACCAGCACCTCACCAACCACACACCCACCGACCGGACGGAGCAATCGTGACCTTCACCCCCCACACCATCGACCCGGCGCTCGACCTCGAGCTCGTGCGCGACGTGCCGGTCAGCCCGGCCGCGGTCTTCGCTGCGTGGACCGACCCCGAATCGCTCAAGCAGTGGTTCGTTCCCCGCCCCTACAGCGTCCCCGTCGCCGAGATCGACCCGCGCCCGGGCGGCGGGTTCCGCACCGTCATGCACGACCCGGATGGCAACGAGATCGCCGACAGCACCGGCTGCTTCCTCGAGGTCGTCCCCGACGAGCGACTCGTGTGGACCAGCGCGCTCACCACCGGCTTCCGGCCTGTCGACGACGCCATGCCCTTCACCGCCATCCTCGAGCTCCAGCCCAACGGGTCGGGCGGCTGCACCTACCGGGCGATCGCCCTCCACCAGGACCCCAAGGGGTGCACGCAGCACA
>JBPEXC010000104.1:0-2240 GCA_052032035.1 Acidimicrobiales bacterium
TCACCTGGCAGGCCGGCGAACGCGACGGCACTCGGGTGCTCACCGGCTCACGTCTGGTGTCGGCCGGCACGGCGTGGTGGGCCCGCGACGGGATCGTCGGCGCGGTGAGCCTGTCGGGCGACGGCACCGTGTCGTATCGACTCGGCACCGGCACGCTGATCCAACGCATCGGCCACCAGTTCTCCACCCAGTCCACCGTCTCGACGCCGCCGCCACCGACCACCGCGCCACCCACCACCGCGCCACCCACCACGGCCCAGCCCACCACGGCCCCACCCACGACGGCCCCGTCGACGACTCCCCCGACCACGACCCCCCGTGACGATGACGACACTGCAATCACCACGACCCAGCCAGCCACGACGACCGAGCCCTGAGCGGCCTCGCCCAGCGATCGCTCCGACGCCGGCACGGTCGTGGCAGACCTACGCCCGCGACGTCGTGCTCGGCGTGATCGTCGTCGCGATCTGCGGACTCGCGGCCGGGCTCTACTACACCGAGCGCTACCAGATCCGCACGGGCTCGATGACGCCGACACTCGAGGTCGGCGAGACCGTCTGGGCCGTGCAGATGACGCGTGCCCCGCAGCGGGGCGACATCGTCGCCTTCCCCAACCCCGCCGATCCGACCGGTTCCGAGATCCTCATCAAGCGGGTGATCGGCCTGCCCGGCGAGATCGTGGAGAGCCGTGACGGCGTGGTCCACATCGACCTCGGCCAGCTCGACGAGTCGGTGCTCTACGACGACCCGGAGTTCACCGCCGACTTCGCGCCGATCGAGGTCGCCGCCGACGAGGTGTTCGTGATGGGCGACAATCGGGACGAGTCGACCGACTCCCGCAGCTTCGGCCCCGTGCCGATCGACGCGATCGGCTACCGGATCATCGGCCAGGGATGACCCGGCAAGCGAGCACCATGACGAACGGCGGCACCCCATGAACGACCTACCCGACGAGATGGAGATCGGCGAGTTGGCCGAACGGTCGGGCCAGTCGGTCCGCAACCTGCGGGCCTACCTCCAGCTCGGACTGCTCGAACCGGCCGGCAAGCGCGGCCGCAACCTGATCTTCGACGAGTCGCACCTGCGTCGGCTCCGCCAGATCGAGCGATTCCGTGAACGGGGCTACAGGCTGGCGGCGATCGCCGACGTGTTGTCCGAGGGCGGCGAGGCGCTCCTTGCCGACGACGTCGAGGCGTTCGCTGCGATGACGACCCGGTGGGTTCGCAACGAGTCGCACACCTGGACGATGGAGGAGCTCACCCGGCTCCTCCCCTCGGTCGAGGACGTCGAGCAGTTCCGCGACCTGGCGATCACCCGTGGCCTTGCGGCGGAACGGGACGGCGACGTGGTCGCCACGCGCCCCGAGCTGTTCCGCGCCGCCGCCGACCTCACCTCGAAGGGGGTGCCGTTCGAGCGGCTGATGGACATGCCCGCCGACCTCCGGGTGGTCCTCGCGCCCGTCGTCGGCTACGTCACCGAGCGCTACACCGAGATGCTCGAGACCCAGGGCGTCGACGCCCGCGAGACCTTCGAGGACCTGTGGCCCTCGGTCCTGCTCGTCCTCGCCTCGGAGCTGACCCGGGAACTCTTCGACGCCGGCTCGCTCGTCGGCGCCGCCGGCATCGACGACCGGACGCGAGAACCCGGCGCAGCACGGGAGGCTGCACCGGGCTCGTGACCACGCCCGGGGGGAGTGGCGTGGTGGGGGCGACTCGACGGTTTCAGGGCTGAACGGTCGAGCTCCAGCGACATGAAGCTAGAAGGTCGTTGGTCACAAGTGGGGAACCTCACCCAACTTGATCAATCCTGACCAGACTGGAGGGGTGGACTCCCTTCCGAACGCTGCGACCCCGCCAGCCACCCAGACGGCCGCCCAGATCATCGAGACCCTCGGCATGTCAGCCCATCCCGAGGGCGGGCACTACGTCGAGACCTGGCGGGGCGACGCCAGCGCCATCTACTTCCTGCTGCAGCGAGGCGAGCGGTCGCACTGGCATCGGGTCCACGACGCCGACGAGGTCTGGCTCCACCACGCCGGTGCGCCGATCGACCTGGCTGTGTCGCCGGCCGAGGGGGTCGCCCCGATCGTGCGTCGCCTCGGCAGCGACGTGGTCGCCGGCGAAGAGCCACAGCTGGTGGTGCCGGCCGGGGCGTGGCAGTCGGCCGAGACGACCGGCGACTTCACGTTGGTGTCGTGCGTGGTGGCGCCGCCGTTCGACTTCGACCGGTTCGAGCTGGCG
>JBPEXC010000105.1:0-20232 GCA_052032035.1 Acidimicrobiales bacterium
GGCCCGTGCCCCGTTCCGTTGTTCGCCGGCCGGGGCACCGTTGCACCCACGCGGTGCGCATCGATGGCGCCTGACGACGCGGGGACCTTCCGAGCGAAGGTTGTCGAAGGGTCGCCTTCCACAGGAAACCGGACTTTTCCCCGGGGTTGTCCACAGGAGACGTGCCTTGGCGCGCCCCGGCCCGGGATCGGTCGGCGACGGACCCCCTCGACGTCCACAGTCGCCCACAGGATGTCCACAGCCAAGGGGCTCTAGAGCTCCACAGGAGCGATCGGACAGGATGTACAGATGAGCGACGGGCCGGAGCCGATCGACCTCACCGAACCGCCTCGCGCCGACGAGCCGCCGCCCTACGAGGGGCCGCCGCCCGACGACGACGGTGGCGCCTACGGCGGGCCGGAACCCATCGCGTTCCCAGGTGGTGGAGCGTTCCCAGGTGGTGGAGCGTTCCCGGGTGGAGGAGCGTTCCCGGGTGGTGGCAACGGCTCGGGACCCTCGTCGGGTCGCGGTGGTGGCCCGGCCGCGACCTCGTCGAACCGCCCCACCGCGGGGCGGGTGCCGCCCCACGACCTGCGGGCCGAGGAGTCGGTGCTCGGCGCCATGCTGCTGAGTCGCGAAGCGATCGCCGACGTCGTCGAGATCCTCGAGTCGGACTACTTCTACAAGCCGGCGCACGGGCACCTGTTCGAGGCGATCATGAGCCTCTACAGCGCCGGTGAACCGGTCGATCCGGTCACCCTCGCCGACGAACTCCGGCGGGCCGGTCTCTACGACGCCGTCGGTGGCGACATCCTGATCGTCGACCTCCAGGCCGCCACACCGGCGGTCTCCAACGCCGCCTACTACGCCAAGATCGTGGAGGAGCACGCCCTGCTCCGCGGCGTGATCACCGTCTGCAACGAGATCGCCGAGGTGGCCTACGGGGTGCCCGACGACGTCACCCAGGCGATCGACGACGCCGAGGCGTCGATGTATCGCGTCGCCCAGCGTCGGGTGGCCAACACCACGGCCGAGATCAAGGACCTGCTGAGCGACAACCTCGATCGCCTCGAGGCGCTCTACGAACAGGGCGACGCCATCACCGGCATCCAGACCGGCTACCGCGATCTCGACAACCTGCTCTCGGGCCTGCAACCGAACGCCCTCTACGTGGTCGGTGCCCGACCGGCGATGGGCAAGACGGCGTTCGCCCTCGGCATGTTGGCCAACGCCGCCATGAACACCGGTCGGCCCACGCTGGTCTTCTCGCTCGAGATGAGCCAGCTCGAGATCTCCCAGCGAATCCTCTGCTCCGACGCCCGGGTCGATGCGTCGCGGGTGAAGACCGGCCGCCTCGACGAGGCGGACTGGAGTCGGATCTCCCATTCGGTCGGCCGGCTCGCCGAGGCCCCGATCTACATCGACGACAACCCCCACACGTCGATCATGGAGATCCGCTCGAAGGCTCGCCGCCTCAAGAGCCGGGTCGGTGACCTGGGCATGGTGATCATCGACTACATCCAGCTGATGACCGGCCGATCCAACGCCGAGAGTCGGCAGGTCGAGGTGTCGGAGATCTCCCGAAACCTCAAGATCCTCGCCCGTGAGCTCGAGACCCCGGTCATCGCCCTGGCCCAGCTCAACCGCGGCTTGGAGCAGCGGCAGGACAAGCGGCCGATGCTGAGCGACCTGCGGGAGTCCGGAGCCCTCGAGCAGGACGCCGACGTCGTGATGTTCCTCTACCGGGACGAGATCTACAACGCGGAGTCCGAGCAGCAGGGTGTGGCCGAGGTGATCGTCGCCAAGCACCGCAACGGTCCGACCGCCACCGTGAAGATGGCGTTCCTCGGCCACTTCACCCGCTTCGAGAACATGAGCGACCGGTCCGCCCCGGGTGGTGGCGGCGGTGGCGGTGGGGGCGGCGACTTCTGAGCCGCCGGCGCTCTCGGGCTCGAGCGATCCCGTCGAGCGCGATCGACCTCAGTCGAGTTCGACGATGACCGCTGGCGGCTCGGCGCCCGGGCCACGATCGACCGGGGCCCCGTTCTCCTGCACGATGGCGACCATCGCCACGGCCAGCGCGCCGGCGAGGAGCACCTTCACCGCGAGCCCGCTGCGTCCCGAACGGCGGGGCGGCAGCACGACCGGCTGACGGGCGACGGAGGGGCGCGCCGTGGTGCCGGTGGTCCGGCCTGCAGGCCGACGCGTCGCCCGACCCGGACGGGCCGGGGCAGCGGTCGTGACCGCAGCGGACGCCGAGCCCTGGGGAGCGGTCACCTCGTCGGTGTCGTGGGTGATGGGAGCCACCTTCTGACCATCGGCCGCCACCAGGGGGGTCTTGAGGTGTGGGGCAGTTCTGCTCAGCCGCCGATCAGGGTGGCCAGCGCCCAGATGGCGGCGATCGTGCCGATCCCGATCTGCAGGAGACTGCGGCCGAGGGGAGCGGTGTCGAGGGCCCCGTCCTGGGGTCGCTCCGGCGGACGGATCAGCGCGAGGCCCGTGCCCACGGCGAGGGCACCACCGATCGCGAGGGTCAACCAGGCCAGGAGATCGTCACCGAGGAACACGCCGCCAGTATCGCAGCCGTCGAGACCGGGTAGTTCTCCCCAGAGAAATCGCTCAAGCCGGTCGACGCCGTCGCCGATGCATTGAACACACCGGTGGTCATCGCCCTCACCGGTTCAACAAGGGGTCTGGGCGGGGGTCGTCTCTCTCCCTCCACACGCATCGCCACCGGCGCTTCGGCGCCGGACGCACGGCGATCCTCGCTCACCCCGCTTGCACCTGCGTTCGACGGACAGGCGCTCGGCGGTCGACGATCATCCGTCGACGATCAGCGGCTCGAGATCGGTGTCGCCGACATCGGATCGGACCGACGAGGCGATGAAGAGCGTCAGCTCGTCGGCCCGGCGGGTGAGGCTCCACACCAGGGCGCCGCTGTCGGCGTCGAAGCACTCGGTCGTCACCTGCCCCCAGGGGGCGAGCGGGACCGCCCGCTCGGCCACCAGCGACCAGCACCCCACGGTCTCCACCCCGACGGGCAGTCCGTCGAGCAGCTGCGTCGGGGGATCGACGGCGAATGCCCGGTAGTCGCCGGTGTCGGGGGCGCGCTCGACGAAGCGCTCGGCGATGGCGGCCGTCAGCGCGTCGACGTCGTTGCCGCGCCCGGTCGGGCCGCAGACCAGATCGCCGGCCGGGGTGATCAGGCAGCTGCGCACCCCCTCGGCGTCGCCCATCGTGACCTGGGTGCCGAGTTGGTCGAGCAGGACGTCGCCGCGTCGGGCCCGCCGCACCACCGCCGCGTCGTCGGGCACCGGCAGGTCGCCGCCGGTCCGGTCGTCGATCACGACGGCGTGACGTCCCTCGACCGCCACCTCGGCCAGGTGGTGGCGACGCCAGGCGGTCAGGTAGTCCTCGGGTGGCACCGCCACCCCGGCCGCGCCCGCCGCGGACGAGGCGTCGGTCGCCGCCGCACCACCATCAGCGCTGTCGTCGGTGCCGGCGTTGGTGGTGCTGCCGGTGCCGCCGAGTGCGCCCGCGCCGAGGATCGCGCCGGCCAGGAGCCCGACGAGCACGCCGACGACGGCGAGCGTCGAGGTCGAGGAGCGGCCGAACACGAGGCGACCGTAGCCGTGCCCGACGAGCCGACCGATGATCGCGTTGGCTCTCCGCGACCGGGCCTGCAAAGGTGACCCTCGTGAGTGACGACCTGCAACTCATCCCCGCCGCCACGGTCCTCCTGCTCCGCGACGCCGACACGGTCTCGGGCCTCGAGGTGCTGATGGTGCACCGCAACTCCAAGATCGCCTTCGGCGGCATGTGGGTGTTCCCCGGCGGTCGAATCGACGACGACGAGTTCGACGCCGACGACCTGCTGGCGTCGGCCCGCCGGGCCGCGGTGCGCGAGGCCGCCGAGGAGACCACCCTCGACCTCACGGTCAGCGACCTCCACTACTGGTCCTACTGGGAGCCGCCGATGGCGGCCTCGATGCCCACCACCAAGGGCCCGCGCCGGCGCTTCGCCACGTGGTTCTTCGCCACCGAGGCCCCGGCCGGCGACGTGGTGATCGACGACGGCGAGATCAAGGACCACGCCTGGCTCGACCCGACCGTCGCCCTGGCCAAGCGCGACGCCGGCGAGATCGAGCTGGCCCCGCCCACCTGGGTCACCCTCCACCAGGCTGCCCAGTACTCCTCGACGGCCGCGGCGCTGGCCCGGGCCCGCGAGGGCGATCACGGCCACTTCGTCACCCGCCCCTACGGCGGCGACCCGATCGTGCTCGGCTGGGCCGGCGACGCCGGCTACGAGACCGGCGACCCCCAGCTCGCCGGCGGCCGCCACCGGCTGGTGATGGACCCGGCCGGCTGGACCTACGAACGAACGGTGTGACGACGGGGGCGGCGATCGACTCGACGACACCCGGCGAGCACCGGGGCTGGCGACTCCTACGACGCGCCCTGGTCGAACAGCGCCGGGGGATCGTGCTGGGGGTGCTCGCCTCCCTGGTCTGGACCGCCGCCCGGGTCGCCGTTCCCCGCCTCGTGCAGCTCTCGATCGACCGCTCGATCACCGGCGACGAACGAGCCTGGCCCTACGCCCTCGCGGTGGCCGGCGCCGGCGTGGTGTCCGGGGTCTTCCTGGGCGTGCGTCGCTACGTCGCCTTCGACAACGCCCGCCAGGTGGAGGCCCGCTACCGCAGCCGGCTCTTCGCCCACCTGCAGCGGCTCCACATCGCCTTCCACGACGTGACGGCCACCGGCGAGCTGATGAGTCGGGCCAACACCGACCTGCAGATGTTCCAGAACGTGGTGACGATGGTGCCGATCACGGTCGGCAACGCCCTGATCGTCGTCGGCGCCGTCGGCATCATGGCGACGATCTCCCCGACCCTCACCCTCGTCGCCGTCGCCGGGTTGCCGATCGTCAACGTCGTCGGCCGTCGGTTCTCCCAGAAGCTCCATCCGGCCGTGATGGGGGTGCAGCGGGAGTCGGCCGAGCTGGCCGGGGTGGTCGAGGAGACCGTCAGCGGGATCCGGGCGGTGAAGGGGTTCGGGGCCGAGGACGTGCAGCGGGCGAAGCTCGCCGTCGAGGCCGACGACGTCCGGCGTGAAGCGTTGCGGGCTGCCCACGTCCGAGCCCGCTACCTGCCCCTGGTCGAGCTGATGCCCAACCTCGGCCTCGTCGCCGTGCTCGCCTACGGCGGCTGGCTGGTGATCGACGGCGGCCTGAGCGTCGGCGAGCTCGTCGGGTTCAACCTCTACGTCGCGATGCTGATCCAGCCGCTGCGGATGCTGGGCATGGTGATCGCCCAGGGACAGCGGGCGGTCGCCGCCGGCGAGCGCATCGCCGAGGTGCTCGACACCGACCCCGCGATCACCGATCCGCCCGACCCGGTCCCCCTGCCGCCCCACCGGCCAGGGCAGACCGGCGGGCTCCGCTTCGACCGAGTGGTCTTCGGCTACCGGACCGACGAGCACGACCCGGCCGCGCCGCCCGTGCTCGACGGCCTCGACCTGTACATCGAGCCGGGCGAGTCCGTCGCGCTCGTCGGCCCGACCGGCTGCGGCAAGTCGACCGTCGCCCGTCTGCTGCCCCGGTTCTACGACGTGGAGGAGGGGGCGATCGAACTCGACGGCACCGACCTGCGGCAGCTCCGGCTGGTCGACCTGCGCCGTGCGGTCGGGCTCGTGTTCCAGGAGACGTTCCTGTTCAGTGGTTCGATCCGCGACAACATCGGGTTCGCCGACCCGGACGCCTCCGACGCCCAGATCCGTCGGGCCGCCCGCCTCGCCGGCGCCCTCGAGTTCGTCGAGGCCCTCCCGGCCGGTTTCGACACCGAACTGGGCGAGCGGGGTCTGTCGCTGTCGGGCGGGCAGCGCCAGCGGCTCGCCATCGCCCGGGCCCTGGTCGCCGACCCGCGGGTGTTGCTGCTCGACGACGCGACCTCGGCGGTCGACCCCGACACCGAACACGAGATCCGCGAGGCGATGGACGAGGTGATGCGCGGGCGCACGACGATCGTGATCGCGCATCGCCCCGCCACGATCGCCCTCGCCGATCGCGTCGTGCTGCTCGACGAGGGCCGCATCGTCGCCACCGGCTCCCACGCCGAGCTCCTCGCCTCGAGCGAGCGCTACCGGGAGATCCTGGCCACCGAGGCGGTCGCCTGATGTGGCTCCAGGGAGGCGTCGACGACGACGAGCGGCTCGACCTGGCCGCCACGCGGGTGGTCCTGCGGCGCACGGCGGGTCGGCTCCGCCCCTACCGGGCCGACGCGTGGCGAGCGTTCGGCCTGCTCGTCCTCTGGACCGGCACCGTCGTGGCCGGCCCGCTCCTGGTCGGGTGGGCGGTCGACGTCGGCATCCGACCCCGGGACGGGCGGGCGCTCACCGCCATCGTGCTCGCCTACCTGGCGGTGGCCGCCGGCGGTTACGCGCTCTACCGCTGGGCGGTCGTGTCGCTGGCGAGGGTCGGCGAGAACTTCCTGCGCGACCTGCGGGTCGGCGTCTTCGACCGGCTCGTGCGCCAGTCGATGTCGTTCCACGACCGCAACCGGCCGGGCGTGCTGGTGTCGCGCATGACCAGCGACGTCGACTCCCTCGGCGAACTCGTCCAGTACGGGCTGCTGATGTTCACCGCCGCCGCCCTGCAGCTGATCGGGACCGTCGTCGTCCTCACCGTGCTCAGCCCGGTGATGATGCTCGTGTGCCTGGTCACCGTGCCGGTCGTGGCCGTGGCGTCGCGCAAGTTCCAACGCGACTCCAACCGCGCCTACCTGGCGGTGCGGGACCACATCGGCGACACCCTGTCGGCGCTGCAGGAGGGCATCAGCGGTGTGCGGATCGTGCAGGCGTTCGCCCGCGAGGAGCTCGAGGCCGAGCGCTTCGCCCGCACCAACGACGAGCTGTACCGATCGCACATGGCGTCGGTGAAGGTGGCCGCCTGGTACCTGCCGGTGATCGACATGGCCGGCACCCTCACCACCGCGTCAGCGATCGCCCTCGGGGCGTGGTTGGCCGCCGACGGCGACCCCTCGATCGGCACCGTCGTCGCGTTCATCCTCCTGCTCCAGCGGGTGTTCGAACCGGTGCAGCAGCTCTCCCAGCTGTTCAACCTCGTGCAGTCGGCCACCGCGTCGCTGGCCAAGGTGTTCGGCCTGCTCGACGAGCCCGTCGACATCGACGAACCGGAGCGACCCGTCGCCCTGCCGGCCGAGGGCGCCCTCGAACTCGACGGTGTCCGGTTCGCCTACGGCGACGGCCCCGATGTCGTCGCCGGCGTCGACCTGCGCATCGCCGAAGGCGAGCGGATCGCCCTCGTCGGCCCGACGGGGGCCGGCAAGTCGACGGTGGCCAAGCTCGTCGCCCGGTTCTACGACCCGACCGGCGGCATCGTCCGCTTCGGCGGTGTCGACCTGCGCGACGCATCGCCGGCCGAGATCCGTCGTCGGGTGCTGGTGGTGCCCCAGGAGGGTCACCTGTTCGCCGGCACGATCGGCGACAACATCGCGATGGCTCGCCCCGGGGCCGACGACGAGGAGGTGTGGGCGGCGTTGCGGGCGATCGGTGCCGCCGAGCGGTTCGCCGCCTTCCCCGACGGCCTCGCCACCGAGCTGGTCGACGGCGGGGGACGCCTCTCGGCGGGGGAGCGGCAGCTGGTGTCGCTCGCACGCGCCGCGCTCGCCGACCCGGCGGTGCTGGTGCTCGACGAGGCCACCTCGAGCCTCGACCCCGCCGCCGAACACGAGGTCGAGGACGCCCTCGAGGCGCTGATGACCGGCCGGACGGTGGTCGTGATCGCCCATCGGCTGTCGACGTCGGAGCGCAGCGATCGTGTCGCCGTGATCGCCGGGGGCGGCATCGCCGAGCTCGGCACCCACGACGAGCTCGTCGCCGCCGGCGGCCGCTACGCCGCCATGTTCGACACGTGGAGCCGCGCCGGGGTCTCCTGACCCGCCGCTGTGCGAGGATGCGGCCATGTGTCGCAACATCACGATCCTCCGGGGCCTCGAACCGGCGGCCACCCCGGCCGAGATCCGGGCTGCCGCCGTGCAGTACGTCCGCAAGGTGAGCGGGATCCGTCATCCCAGCGCCGCCACCGGCGACGCCTTCGAGGTGGCAGTCGACGCCATCGCCGAGGCCACGGCCATCCTCCTCGCCGACCTCCCGGCGCGCCGTCAGCCCCCGACGTCGGTCCCGCCGAGTCGCCGGGGCCACCCGGTCTAGGAAATCGTTCGGGAGTCGAAGCGCTCCGAGACGGAGTGTTGCACTATGCAACACTCCGTCCTACAGTTCGCACGATGGATTCCCCTGCCGACCTCCCGCCGTTCGACTGGGATCACGCCGCCGGCCACCCCCAGCGCGGTCGGATCCTGGCGATCATGTGCGGCTGCCTGATCATGGTGGTCGCCGGCGTGTCCAGCCTGAACGTGGCGATCCCCACGATCGTTCGCGACCTCGACGCCTCCCAGACCGAGCAGCTCTGGATCCTCGACGCCTACGCGCTGGTGTTCGCCGGGCTCCTCCTGCCGGCCGGCGCCCTCGGCGATCGATTCGGTCGTCGCCGGGCCCTGCTCACCGGCCTGGCGATCTTCGGTACGGCCTCGCTGGTGGCGACCCGGGTCGACGACCCGGCCCAGCTGATCGCCCTGCGCGCCGTGATGGGATCCGGCGCCGCGCTGATCATGCCGGCGACGCTGTCGATCATCACCACCGTCTTCCCGCCCGCCGAGCGGGGCAAGGCGATCGCCACCTGGGCCGGCATGTCGGCCGCCGGCGGCGCCCTCGGCCCCCTCGCCTCGGGCCTGTTGCTCGAGCGGTTCTGGTGGGGTTCGATCTTCTTCATCAACACCCCGATCGTCGTCCTGGTGATCGTCGGCGTGCTGCGCTTCGTGCCCGAGGTGACCGCCACCCGCCACCCCGAACCGCTCGACCCGGTGGGGTCGGCGCTGTCGATCGTCGGTCTCACCTCGGTGGTGCTGGCGATCATCGAGGGTCCCGAGTGGGGCTGGACGTCGGCCCGCACCCTCGGCGTCGCCGGTCTCGGCGTGGCGGTGCTCGTCGGCTTCGTGCTGTGGGAGCTGCGCTCGTCCGACCCGATGCTCGACCCGCGTCTGTTCCGGATCCGACGGTTCGCCATCGGTGCCGCCACGATCACCCTCGCCTTCGTGGTGCTGTTCGGGTCGTTCTACATCCTCACCCTCTACCTCCAGTTCGCCAGGGGCACCAGCGCCCTCGGCGCCGCCGTCCGCATGCTGCCCTTCCCCGTCACCATGATCCTGGTGGCGCCCCGGTCGCCGAAGATCGTGGCCCGGATCGGGGCCCGCAAGACGGTGGCGCTCGGGTTCGGCCTGCAGACCGCGGGCTTCGTGTTGGCCTCGACCTTCGATCTGTCGACGCCCTACCCCTTCATGGCGCTGACCTTCGTGTGTCTCGCCCTCGGCATGGCCGTGATGATGCCGCCGACGACCGAGGCGATCGTCGCCTCGCTGCCGGAGTCGAAGGCCGGCGTCGGTTCCGCCGTCAACGACACCACCCGCGAGGTCGGCGGCGCCGTGGGCATCGCGATGCTCGGGTCGCTGCTGTCGACCGGCTACCGCGACGCCTTCGGCGGTGCGCTCGGCTCGCTCGGCGACACCCTGCCCGAGGAGGCCCGCGAGGTGGCGGGCGACTCGATCGCCGGTGCCTCGGTCGTGGCCCAGCAGCTCGGCGGCGACGCCGGCGCCGCGCTCACCGAGGCCGCCTCGGTCGCCTACATCGACGGTCTCCACCTGGCCTTCCTCGTGGCGGCCGGCATCGCCTTCGCCTCCGCCGTCGGGGTGACGAGCCTCTACCCCCGGAGCGCGCCGCGGGGCGAACGCACGGACGCCCCGGTGCCCGAGCCCCGTCCCGCCGCTCCCGTGGCGCCCCGATGACCCCGCCCCTCGATCCTCGGGTCGAGCGGACGCGTGCGGTGGTGCACGATGCCGCCGTCGCCCTCTTCGCCGAGGTCGGTATCGACGGGTTCACGATCGAGGCGCTGGCCGAGCGGTCCGGCGTGGCCCGGTCGACGATCTACCGGCACTGGCCCGATCGGGCCGAGCTGTTGGCGAGCGTGTTCGACGCGGTGTCGCCGACCGTGGCCGACGACGCCGGCGATCCGATCCTGGTGCGACTGCGTCGGCGCGGTCGTCGCTTCGCCCACGGGCTCGAGGAGGAACGGTGGGGGCAGCTCCTGCCGTTCATCGTCGCTGCGGCCCAGCACGACACGTCGGTGCGCGAGGCGCTCGACCGCTTCAACCAGGCCCGTCGGTCCAACACGCGCGACCTCGTGGTCGCGGCGGCCGAGGCCGGCGAGATCGAGCTGCATCCCCAGCTCGATCTGGTGCTCGACCGCTACATCGGCCCCTACTTCTTCCGCCTCCTCGTGTCGCAGGAGCCGATCGACGAGGCGTTCGTCGCCTTCCAGCTGCGGGGGCTGGCGAGTGACCTCGGTCTCGATCCGGCGTCGGCGGAGCTGGGCGAACCCGTCGGCCGCTAGGCTCGAATGCTGCTTGCTCGTGCCCACACCGGGGTCTGAGCGTGGACACGAAAGTCTGAGAACCCCATGGACGCCCCCTCCCTCGTCGCGGGCGCCGAGCCGTCGTTCGCCGATCTCGGCGTGCCGACCCCCCTCGTCGACGCCCTCGCTGCTGCTGGAATCCACCAGCCCTTCGCCATCCAGACCGAGGCGGTCGGCCCCGCCCTCGACGGACGGGACGTGCTCGGCCGGGCCCCGACCGGTTCCGGCAAGACGCTCGCCTTCGGCATCCCCCTCGTCGCCCGCCTCGGCGTGGGTGAGAAGCGGCGGCCGGCCGGACTGGTGCTGGCACCCACCCGTGAACTCGCCGACCAGATCGCTCGTGCCCTCGAGCCGCTGTGTGCGGCGGTCGATCGCACGGTCGTCACCGTCTACGGCGGGGTCGGGTTCGGTCCCCAGACCCGGGCGCTGCGCTCGGGTGTCGACCTGGTCGTGGCCTGCCCCGGTCGGCTCGAGGACCTGATCGCCCAGGGCGAGGTCGAGCTGTCGAACGTCGGCTTCGTCGTCGTCGACGAGGCCGACCGGATGGCCGACATGGGCTTCCTGCCCGCGGTGCGGCGTCTCCTGGATCTCACGGCCTCGGATCGCCAGACGGTCCTGTTCTCGGCCACCCTCGACGACGAGGTGGCCGTGGTGCGCGACCGCTACCAGCACGATCCGGTCACCTGCGAGGTGGGCGAGGTCGAACCCGACCTCAGCACGATGACCCATCGCTTCATCCGCACGGAGAAGGAGCACAAGATCCGGCTCGCGGCCGACGTGATCGATGCGACGGGGCCGACGGTGGTGTTCTGCCGCACCCGCCACGGCGTCGACCGGGTGGCCCGCCAGTTGAAGCGCCTCGGCGTGAAGGCCGGCTGGATCCACGGAGGGCGCACCCAGCGACAGCGGGACGCCGCGCTCGACGCCTTCACCGAGGAGCGGGTGCAGGTGCTGGTCGCCACCGACGTGGCGGCCCGCGGGATCCACGTCGACGGCGTGGCCTGTGTCATCCACTACGACCCGCCGGCCGATGCCAAGGACTACGTGCATCGATCGGGCCGTACCGCCCGGGCCGGGGCGACCGGCGTGGTGGTGTCGTTCGTGAACAGCGACCAGGTGAAGCAGACCAACCGTCTCCAGAAGACGGTGGGGATCGGACCCTTCCCGCTCGAGCCGACGCCGGAACTGACCGAGCGCGAGCCCTTGGCCTGGGTCGATCAGCGTGGCGGGACGAAGAAGCAGACGAACAACGCGAAGCGCAGTAGCACCGCGAAGCGCAGTAGCACCGCGAAGCGGAACGACACCGCGTCGCCCGAGGCCCGCGACTGGGAGCATCGCGCTCGGCGCACGCGCGATGGTGAGCGCACCGGCGACGGCGAGCGTGCCGGCTCGGGTCGTTCCGGGAGCGACGGTCGAGGCACGGGCCGCAGCGGCGGCGGTCGCCCCGGCGCCGGCTCCGGTTCCGGCGGGTCGGGCCGCGACGGTGGGCCCAAGCGTTCGTCGAAGCGGTCGGGCAAGCCGCGGCCGAAGAACAAGCAGCGCAACAAGCAGAACGGCGCGCGATCCCAGGGCGCGGGCTCGTCCTCGGCGAAGCGCTCGGGCCGCTCGCGCCGACCCCAGGGCTGACCGCGGCGGGCCTCGCAACCCGGGCTACCCGGGGCGAGGGCCCGCTTCGCCTACCATTCGGTGGCCATGGTCCATCCCGTCCTGGCTGCCTCGCCCATCCTGGCAGCTTCCGAGGTCGTCCCGGCCGTCGCCGTTGTCGTCGTGATGGGCGTCGGCTGCCTCTGGCTGGCGTCGCGACTGCGGATTCCGTCGATCCTGCTGTTGCTCCCCGCCGGTGTGGCGGTCGGTCCCGGCCTCGGGCTGGTGAAGCCCGACGAGCAGTTCGGCGACGTGCTGTTCCCCCTGGTGGCGATCGGCGTCGGCATCCTGCTGTTCGAGGGCGGACTCGGGCTGCGGTTCGACAAGGTGGGCGGGGTGCGGACCGTGCTCGGCCGGCTGGTCTCGATCGGCGCGTTCGTCGTCTGGATCGTGGCGGGCCTGACGGTCAGCTGGCTCTTCCCCGTCGACCGCGGGCTGGCGGCGCTGATCGGCGCCCTGCTGGTCGTGTCGGGCCCGACGGTCGTCCAGCCGCTCCTGCGGTTGGCCAAGCCGCGGCCGGGCGTGGCCGAGGTCCTGCGCTGGGAGGGCATCGTCATCGACCCGATCGGTGCCACCCTCGCCGTGGTGGTGCTCGACGCCGTGCTCGAGGGGTCGAGTCCCGGCGGGGCCGCCGGCCGTATCGCCGTCACCCTGATCGCCGGTGGTGTGATCGGCGGTGCCCTCGGGGCCGCCTTCGCCTTCGCCCTCGCCCGTCACTGGATCCCCGACCATCTCCACAACCCGGTGGCGCTCGGCTTCGCGGTCGGTGCCTACGCCCTCGCCGACATCGTGCGGCCCGAGGCCGGCCTGATGGCGACGACGGCGATGGGTCTGGTGCTCGCCAATCAGCGGCGGGCCCCGTCGCGCCACATCCGGGAGTTCGAGGAGGAGCTGGGCATGCTCGTCCTCGGCGGGCTCTTCGTGATCCTCGGGGCACGGGTCGACCTCGACGAGGTGATCGACGTCTTCCCGAAGGCGATGGCCCTCACCCTCGTGCTCGTCGTGATCGCCCGCCCCCTGGCGGTGGTCACCGCCACCTTGGGCTCGACGATGCCGATGCGGGAGCGGGCGTTCCTGGCCTTCGTGGCCCCTCGGGGGATCGTCGCCGCCGCGGTGTCGGCGGTGTTCGCCGGGGAGCTCGAGGAGCAGGGCATCGACCCGGGGCCGATGGTCTCGATCGTGTTCTCGGTGATCGTGCTGACCGTGCTCTTCTACGGGCTGACGGCGGTGCCGGCGGCTCGCCTGCTGAAGGTGGCGCGGCCCCGCCAGCGGGCGGTGGCGATCGTCGGTGGAGAGCGGTGGCACCTGCAACTGGCCGAGCAGATCCAGGACGCCGGTGTGCCGGTCATGATCTTCACCGACCGGGCCTTCGAGAAGCGTCGGGCCCAGGAGGCGGCACTGCTCGTCTTCTGGGGTGAGTTCGACCACGAGGGGCTCGAGGAGGCGGCCGACGCCCTCGGTATCTCGACGGTGCTGGTGCTCACCGACCGGACCGAGCTGGCGACGGCGGTCGTGGCGATGTTGGGCCCGGTGGTCGGCCGGGCGAACATCTACGCAGCGGGGGAGCGGAGTGGGTTCGAAGGCGCGGGTGTTGCATCCGCGATCGCTGCTCGCGCAGCGCGGGGAATCCGCCTCGATCTGGCCGACTCTTTCGACGCCGATACGGAAATTCTGCTCATCGATTCAGACGATCGTGGCGCCAACGACGTGGTCCTCGCAGCGGTGATCGGTGACGACACACCATCGATCGACTTCGACCGCCAAGACGGGAAATCCCTGGTCGTGGCTCGGAATGTGCGTCATCCGGAGGGATCACACGCGGACGTTGTCGAAGAAACTCCCTCCTGACGTTCTCATGTCGGCCGAGATGATCCTGCATCTTTGCCACTGCAAGAACGCGAAGATGCATCATTTTCTCGGCGAAACTGACCGCTAGGATTCTTTGCACAGGTCGGCCTGACGACCCCTGTGGTCAGTCATACTGTCGGCTCACCAGCCAAACCCCGGGGCGGCGAAGAAGGACTCTCGGAACAAGGCCATGGCCGATCTCCGTCGAACCCCGCAGCAAGAACGTTCCCGCCGGTCGCTGGATGCCATCCTCGACGCCACTGCGGAGTTGTTGTCCGAGATGGATCCCGCCGCCCTGACGATGTCGGCGATCGGCACGCGGGCCGGTGTGTCCAAGGCGGCGATCTACCGGTACTACCCCGACCGTCCGGCCGTGATCCGGGCGCTCGCCGAGCGCTACCTCGAGCCGATGGCCGAGCGGTTGGCGGCCCGGGCCGAGGGGCTCGAGGGTGCCGAGGCCGTCGACGCCCTCGTCGACGGCTACTACCAGCTGTTCCTCGACGAGCCGATCGTGCGCGCCATCTGGGTGACCGGCTTCAGCTACCCGGAGATCGGGCCGTACTGCATCGAGTTCGATCGCGCGCTCGCGGCGGCCCTGGTCGAGGCCACCTGCGACGAGCCGAGCGACGCCGCCCGGCGCCGCGCCCACGTGCTGGTCCGCTCGTTGCGGGCCACCGTCGAGGTGGCGCTCGCCGCCGACGAGGAGACCGGGGCAGCGATGATCGACGACTTCAAGGCCGTGCTCCGCGGCGGGGTGTCGACCGGCCTCGGCTGACCTGCGACGAACTCGTCGCAAGTTCCTCAAGGCGCGGGGCCTCGCGCACGACAAACAACTGTGGCCCCAGCCCTCCAGGACGCGCTCTCTGGTCTGTTCAGCGCACTCGTGCATGCGTTGCCGACGCCGGCCGTCCTCGCGCTGACCGACGGCTCGGTCCTGGCCGCCAACGAGGCCGCGCTCGCAGCTCGTCCGGGCCTGGCCGTCGGCTCGACCCTCGCCGACATCCCGGACGGTTGGACGGCCCACTCGCTGGATCCGGCGCACTCCTTCGGCCTCCTGCTCGGCCCGGCCGGCACGCCCTCGACCGGCACGCCTTCGCAGCGCACGCCCTCGAGTGAGACTGCCCCGGTGGCGGTCGACGCGGCCGCCGGGATGGTGGGCACGCTCCCGGTGGCGCTCGACGCCGGGCCGACGGGCCGGCTCGCCTCGGTCGTGCCGTCCGAGAACGACGCCCTCGACGACGTGCGCGACCACCTGCTCCGCCAGTTCTTCGGGGCCGAGGGCGTGGTCTTCGTCGTGTTCTTCCTCGACGGCCGCATCGTGGAGTGCAACACCGAGTGGACCCGGGTGCTCGGCCATCGCCGAGATCGTCCCGAGCCGCTCGATGTGTGGTCGATCGTCGTCGACGAACGCCACAAGGTCGTGCCGGCCCTCCGCCAGCAGCTCGAGGAGACCGGGGTGGCCACCCCCTCGCTGCGGATGCAGGCGAGCGACGGGTCGACGAGGGATCTGTCGTGGTCGTTCAGCCTCGACGATCACCACGACATGGTGTTCGGGATCGGTCGTGACATCACCTCGCAGCTCCGTCTGACCGAGGAACTCGAGCGGCTCGCCTACTACGACGGACTGACCGGACTGGCCAATCGGGCCAACCTGGTCTCCCGCCTCGAGGAACACCTGGCGGCGGGCGACGACCCGGCGGTGCTGTTCTGCGACCTCGACCGGTTCAAGGTGGTGAACGACTCGCTCGGCCACGCCGCCGGCGACGAGCTGCTGCGCCAGCTCGGGTCGAGACTCCAGAGCGTGGTGCGGCGCAGCCGGGATCTGGTGGTGCGGCTCGGCGGCGACGAGTTCGTCGTGCTGCTCGGCCACACGACCCAGACCCACGCCGAGGCCGAGGCTCGCCGCATCCTCGAGGTCGTCGAACGGAGCTTCGAGGTGGCCGGACGGTCGGTCCGCATCGGCATGAGCATCGGCGTGACGACCCGACGGGGCCGCGCGGTCAGTGCCGAGACCCTCCTCGGGGAGGCCGACACCGCCGCCTACTTCGCGAAGGAACAGCGTCGCGGCGCGTTCGCCGTCTACGACGAGCAGCTGCAGGCGGTCGCCGACCACCGCTTCTCGGTCGAGGCCGGGCTCCTGCAGGCGCTCGAGGACGACCGGTTCGAGGTGCACTACCAACCGGTCGTCACCCTCTCGACCGGGGCCGTGGTCGGGGCGGAGGCCCTGGTGCGTTGGCGCGACGTCGACGGGCGACTCCACCTGCCCGGCAACTTCGTGGCGATCGCCGAGGAGGCCGGACTGATCGGCGAGATCGGCGATCGCGTCCTCCGCCGTGCGGTCGGTCACGCCGCCGATCTGACCTTCTCGGGCCGTCCGATCTCGATGTCGGTCAACGCCACCGCCGGCCAGATCTCGTCGCCCAGCTTCGTCGCCACGGTGCAGCAGGCGCTGCGCACCTCGGGTCTCGACCCGCGTCAGCTCGTGCTCGAGCTCACCGAGTCGGCCATCGTGGGCGACCTCGACTCGACCATCCCGGTGCTGGAGTCGCTCCGGGCCACCGGCGTGCGGGTCGCCGTCGACGACTTCGGGACGGGCTACTCGTCGCTGTCCTACCTCCAGCAGCTCCCGATCGACATCGTCAAGATCGACCGCAGCTTCGTGTCCCGCCTCGGCGCCGACAGCGTGGCCGACAGCGTGGTCGCGGCCGTGCTGACCCTGTGCGAGGCGCTGTCGTTGTCGGTGGTCGTCGAGGGCATCGAGACGCCCGAGCAGTCGGGCATCGTGCAGCACCTCGGCGTCGACCTGGCCCAGGGGTTCCTGCTCCACCGGCCCATGCCGTTCGCGGAGCTGCGTGACCTGCTGGCCGCCGAGCGGGCGGCGCTGGCGGACTGAGCCGACCGGCGCTCAGCCGGCGGCGACGGCGGCGTTGCTGTCGGCCATCATCTTGCGGATGATCACCTCGAACAGTGACAGGAGGGCGGTCTTCACCGACTCCCGGTTGCGGGCGTCGCAGGAGATCACGAGCACGTCGTCGGACACCTGCAGGGCGGTGCGGACGGCGTCGAGTTCGTGGGCGAGCACCCCGTCGAACTCGTTGACGGCGACGACGAAGGGGATGTTCCTCGACTCGAAGTAGTCGACGGCGTAGAAGCAGTCGGCGAGGCGGCGGGAGTCGACGAGCACCACGGCACCGAGCGCGCCCTGGATCAGGTCGTCCCACATGAAGCCGAACCGGTCCTGACCGGGCGTGCCGAACAGGTAGAGGACGAGGTCGTCGTCGATCGTGATGCGGCCGAAGTCCATCGCCACCGTCGTGGTGGTCTTGCCCTGCACCTTGGAGGTGTCGTCGATGCCGACGCTGGCCGACGTCATCTTGGCCTCGGTGCGCAGCGGGTCGATCTCGGAGATCGAGCCGACGAAGGTCGTCTTGCCGACGCCGAAGCCGCCGGCGATCACGAACTTCGCGGATACGGGGTTGGGGTGGGTGTCAGCCATTGCCGTTCACTGTCCTGGTCGTCTGTCTCGCTCGTCGCAACTGCTGTCCGGGGCGCTCAGAGGCGCTTGACCCCGGCGATGAGCCGCGAGATCAGTTGGATGTCCTCGGGGGCTCCTTGGTCGCCGCCCTCGATGGTCCGGTGGGTCATGAGGTGGCCGCTCTCGACGAGGTCGCCGACGACCACCTTGACGGTGCCGGCGGGGATCGAGAGACGGGCCGAGATCTCCGCGATCGAGATCGCCTGGTCGCACAACTCGGCGATCCGGGCGGCCTCGAACCGGAGACCGGTTCGCATCTTGTTGGTGGTCTGGACCAGCGTCTCCAGCCGGAGACCGCTCACCGCACTGCGCGTGCGGCCACCGGTGACGAGGAACGGGCGGACGAAGTCGCGTTCGGCGTCGGAGGTGTAGTCCATCGGATCGGTCGGTGCCATGGAGGGAGGGGCGGCGCTCGGGCTCGCTCAGACGGCGAGCGTGTTCTTCAGTTCGCTGATCAGTTCGGGAGTGAGGACCCGCCCGGCCCGCTCCGCGAAGATCGTCATCTCGTAGGCGACGAACCCGATGTCGGCGTCCTTGCGGGCCAGCACGCCGAGCACGGAGCCGTGGGCGATGTTGACGATGAGGAGATAGCTGCGATCCATCTCGATCATCACCCGGTGCACGGCGTCCTCGGCGAAGCACCGGGCGGCGCCGAGGGTGAGCGACGCCAGACCGGAGGTGATGGCGCCGAACTGGTCGGCGGTGGCCCGGGGCAGGCCCTGGGAGGCCGCGAGTTTGATCCCGTCGGCCGACACGGCGAGGGCGTCCTCCACCCCGGCGGTCTCGGCCACGAAGTTGTCGAGCAGCCAGGAGAACTGCTCGGCGTCGGTCCGGTTGGTCATGACTGACTCCGTTCGTCGTCGGCGATCGATCCGTGATCGCCATCGGTGGCTGCATCGGGGGTGTCGGCGGCGTGCGGCGAGTCGCCGAGCGACGCCTCGATCCGGCTCTCCTCCAGACCGCGGGAGATCCCCGTGCTGAAGGCGGACATCATCGAGGAGAACTCCGACGCGTCGGCGGCCCGCGGTTCGGGCTCGTCGGTGCTGCGGCGGCGGGGGGCGTCGTCGTCGGCGGGGGTGCCGAGGGTGGCGCCACGATCGCGACTCGGGAGGGCACCGTCGGCGACGGGCCGCTCCGGGAGCGGTCGCTGAGGGAGGGCGTCGCCGGCCGGGGTCGGGTCGGCGGCATTGCCGGCGCTGGCGCCGGGCGTGCGAGTGGGGAGGCCGCCCATCGGTGCCGGGTCGTCGCTGCGGCGACGCACGGGCAGGTCGTCGACGGCCGCCGTCGGGGTCCGGGTCGGCAGCTCGTCGATCGAGCGATCGGCGGCGTGATCGGTGGCGAACACCGGCGGCAGCTGGTCGAGGCCCTCGGCCAGCACCCGAGCCTGCTCGTCGGTGCTGAACACCGAGGGTGCCGGCGCCGCGGGGGTCGGGTCGTCGAGCGGAGCCGGCGCCGCGGTCTGGGGCGGCGCGGTCACGCCGGTGTCGAGCGCGGCCGCTTCGAGGACGGTCGCGTCGTCGATGGCGGGGGCCTCGTCGGGCGTCGGAAGGTCGAGGGCGAGGTCGTGGAGCTCCGCTGCGTCGCTCGGAGCGTCGGCGACGTCGTCGTGGTCGCCCATCAGGAGGGCGTCGGGCAGGCTGATGCGAGCCATCACGCCGCGGCCCGGGGCCTCGAGCAGCCGCACCTCGATCCCGTGGCGGTCGGCGAGTCGGCCGACCACGAACAGGCCGAGGAACTTGGTCGGCACCTGGTCGAGGGGCGGCGGGTCGCTGACGCGCCGGTTCGCCTCCTCGAGCTCGTCGGGCGTCATGCCGATGCCCTGGTCGAAGATCGTGATCAGATAGCCACCGCGTTCGTGTTGGCCACTCACCAGCACCTTGGTCGAGGCGGCGGAGAAGTTGAGCGAGTTCTCGAGCAGCTCCGCCAGCAGGTGGGCGACGTCGGCGACGACGTTGCCCCGCAGGTCGGCCGGCGACAGGGCGGCGATGTCGATCCGCTCGTAGCCCTCCACCTCGCCGAACGCGGCCCGCACGGTGTCGTCGATCGGCACCGGAGCGCTCCACTGACGAGGGGTCTGCGAACCGGCGAGCACCAGCAGGCTCTCGGCGTTGCGTCGCATCCGGGTGACGATGTTGTCGAGGTGGAACAGGTCCTCGAGGGTGTCGGGATCCTCCTCGTCACGCTCGAGCTCGGTGAGCTTGGCCAGCATGCGCTGCAGGAGCTGCTGGTTGCGGCGACCGAGGTTGACGAACATCTCGCCGACGTTGCGGCGGCCGATCGCCTGCTCGGTCGCCAGGTCGTAGGCGGTGAGCTGCACGTCGTTGAACGCCTCGATCAGCTCGCCGATCTCGTCGCTCGAGGACGACGGGATCGGGGTCGGGCTGGGGAGTTCGTCGACGTCGTCGGTCTGGCGGAGCGTGCGGACCAGCGCCGGCAGCTCGGTGTGGGCGACGGCGTCGGCCCGCACCAGCAGATCGTTCAGCGGGGTGGTGATCGAGCGGTAGATCACGAACACCAGGCCGCCGAGCACGACTGCGCCGAGGGCGGCCAGCAGGGAGAACAGCGAGCGGAGCGAATCGGCGTCGTCGAGTTCGCCCTCGATGGTGGCGACGAGGGCGGCGTCGCGCTCGGCGATCACCTCCATCCAGCGGACGGTCGCCTCGGTGAGCACGGGCAGGACGTCGGC
>JBPEXC010000106.1:0-10361 GCA_052032035.1 Acidimicrobiales bacterium
GCTCTCGGCGGTGAGCGACTCGAGCAGGTCGAGGAAGCCGGCGGCGGTCATCGAGTCGGCGAGCACGGCGGCCCAGGCGTCGTCGACGAGGGCGAAGCGCTCCACCGGGGTGAGGGCCTCGAGCGCCACCGACGCCAGCTGGTCCATCGCCTCGGGGGTGTAGGCGACCCGCACGAAGCTCGCACCGTCCGCGTTGACGACCACCCACTCGGCCGGGTGGTCGAGGGTGATCTCGAGCTCGGGACCGTCGACGAGCGCCGTGGCCGTCACCGGGTCGCCGCCCACCGGCTGGTAGCGGTAGCGCACCGGCACCACCCAGGTCTGTTCGGCGGCCTCGTCGCCGCCGACCGGTGCGTAGCGGTCCTGGGCGATCGTGAGCGCGGTGCCGTTCGGGGCGAGCTCGACCGACAGCAGCGGGAACCCACCCTGGAAGATCCACGAGTCCATGATGCGGCGCACCGGCTCGGACGTCTCGGCTTCGATCGCGTCCCACAGGTCGGTGGTCTCGGCGTTGCCGTAGGAGTGGGCCGCCATGTAGCGGCGGATGCCGGCCCGGAAGGGTTCCTCGCCCAGGTACTGCTCGAGCATGCGGACCACGGCCGCGCCCTTCTCGTAGGTGAGGATGTCGAACATGCCCTCGGCGTCCTCGGGCGACACCACCTCGAACTCGATCGGCCGCGTCGAGGCGAGGGCGTCGACGCCGAACGCCTCGGTCCGCGACAGCCCGAAGTCGGTCCAGCGCTGCCAGTGGGGCCGGAACGCATCGGTGCAGCGCATCTCCATGAACGTGGCGAACGCCTCGTTGAGCCACAGACCGTTCCACCACTTCATCGTCACCAGGTCGCCGAACCACATGTGGGCCAGCTCGTGGAAGATGACATCCGCGCACCGCTGCAGCTCGGCCTGGGTGGCGGCCGCGGGATCGATCAGCAGCAGCGCTTCGCGGAACGTGATGCAGCCGAGGTTCTCCATCGCGCCGAACGCGAAGTCGGGGATCGCGACGAGGTCGACCTTGTCGCCGGGGTACGGGATGCCGAAGTAGTCGCTGAAGTAGCGGAGGCCGAACGCGCCGCACTCGAGGGCGAAGGCCGTGAGGTCGATCTCGCTGTCCTCTCCCGGCCGCGAGCCGCGGCCCGGGACGTGGACGACGCGGAGCGGCACGCCGTCGACGTCGACGGTGTCGGTGATCTCGAGCGGCCCGACGACGAAGGCGACCAGGTAGGTCGACATCGTCATCGTGGTGGCGAACTCGAAGCGGGTCGCCCCGTCGTCGAGGGCGGTGCGGGCCGTCTCGGCGGTGTTGGCGACGGCGACCGTGCCGGCCGGCGCCACGATCGCGATGTCGAACGTCGCCTTGGCCGACGGCTCGTCCCAGCACGGGAAGCACTTGCGGGCGTGGGTCGCCTCGAACTGGGTGGTGGCGAGCTTGGCCGGGTTGCCCTGGGCGTCGGTGAACCGGGACAGGTAGAAGCCGACGAGCTGGTCGTTGAAGCCGCCCTCGAACGCGAGGTCGACCACGGTCTCGCCCGCCGGGAAGGTGCCACCGTCCGGCGCCGTCAGGGCGACGCGCTCGAGATCGTCGTCGACCGTGATCCCCACCTCGGTGCCGCCGACGCTGGCCGCGGTGATCGTGAGGGCGTCACTGTTGAGCACGATCGCCGGCGTCGCCTCGAGCACCTCGACGTCGATCGAGACCGTGCCGGCGAAACGTTCGGCGTCGATGTCGGGACGCAGTTCCAGCCGGTAGTGCACGGCTCGGGTGTCGGTGGGCAAGCGATACGGATCGACGGCGTCAGTCACCTCGCCCACGCTAGCGGTCACGGGCGAATCGCCCGGTCTCGGGTAGGTTCGACGCCCGTGACGAACGACGCGGCCCCCACCCCTTCACCCATTCCCGACGGCACCACCGTCGACGTGGTCGGCGTGGGCAACGCCATCGTCGACGTGATCGCCCGGGCGCCCGACGAGTTCCTCGAAGACCAGGGCCTGGTGAAGAACTCGATGAACCTGATCGACGAAGCCCGGGCTCACGAGCTCTACGACCTGATGGGGCCGGCGATCGAGGCGTCGGGCGGTTCGGCCGCCAACACCGCCGCCGGCGTCGCCAGCCTCGGTGGCACCGCCGCCTACATCGGCAAGGTGTCCGACGATGTGCTCGGCACGGTGTTCGGGCACGACATGCGGGCTGCCGGCGTCGCCTACGACGTGCCCCCGGCGACCGAGGGCCCCGCCACCGCCCGCAGCCTGATCCTCGTGACCCCCGACGCCCAGCGGACGATGAACACGTTCCTCGGGATCTCGCAGCTGCTGGTGCCCGAGGACATCTCCCGGGTCACCGTCGAGCGCGGTCGCCTCTTGTTCTGCGAGGGCTACCTGTGGGACGCCGAGTCGGCCAAGCAGGCGATCCGCCTCGCCATGGACCTGGCCCATGCCGCCGGCCGCCGCACGGCGTTGACCCTGTCCGACCTGTTCTGCGTCGAACGCCACCGCGCCGAGTTCCGGGAGCTGGTGCAGACCAAGCTCGACGTGCTGTTCGCCAACCAGGTCGAGTTGCGCGGCCTCTACGAACTCGACGATCTCGACGCCGCGGTCGAGGCGATGCGCGCCGAGGTCGACCTGGCCTTCGTCACGATCGGCAAGAAGGGGTCGCTGGTCGTGACCCCCGACGAGATCGTCGAGATCGAGGCGGCCGAGATCGGCCCGGTGGTCGACACGACCGGCGCCGGGGACCAGTACGCGGCGGGCGCGCTGTTCGGCGTGGCCCACGGTCTCGACCTCGCCCGCTGCGGCGAACTGGGCTCGTTGGCGGCTGCGGAGGTCATCTCCCATGTCGGTCCGCGACCCGAGCGGAACCTCGCCGATCTCGCTCGAGCGCACGATCTGCTGTGAATCCGCCGAGTGTCGGAGCGCCTCGACACTGAACGCTGTTCAGCGCTGACCAGGGGAGACACCGGCACCCACCGGACAAATCGTTGAAATTTGTCGGGGTGACTCGATGCCACCTTGCAACGGGGGGCATACTGTGGGTCGGCCGTCGGGAGAGTCGCCCCTCCCGACGGCCTCTCTCGTTTTCAGCCCAGGCGATCGGCGATCGAGACCGGACGGGCTCGCTGGAGCCACGTCATCACGCCGGCTCCGGCCACGCCGAGCAGGGCCGACAGTCCGACCAGCAGGCCGGTGGAGGAGCCGGTGACCGGGAGGCCACCGCAGTCGAAGCGCACGGTCGTGCTCGAGGCATCGTCGCCGTCGTCGGTGTCGACCGTGACGGTCCGGTCGCCCTCACCGTCACTCACGACGACACCGGCGCCCTCGATCGTGGCGACGTTGGTGACGGCGCAGACGTCGGCCGCCGGCAGCGAGGTCCGGATCGTGACGTCGGCCCGGGCACCGGGGGCGAGGTCGGCAGCGTGGCACTCGACGGTCGTGCCGCCCTGACCCATCTCGGTGGCGCACACCAGGGGCGCATCCGCGCTCACCGATCGCAGCGTGACCGAGCCGGGGATGGCGTCGGTCACCTGCAGCGGCCCGCTGGCGCCGGGGCCCTCGTTGGTGACGGTGAGGGTCCACACGATCTCCGAACCCTCGACGGCGCCGGTCTTGACGATGCCGAGATCGAAGTCCTGCGGCGTGGTCGTCGGCGGCGTCGTCGTCGGACTGGTCGGGGTCGTGGTGGACGACGTGGAGGGCACGGTCGTCGACGGGCTGGTGGTCGACGGTGCCGTGGTGGACGGTGCCGTGGTGGACGGGCTGGTGGTGGACGGTGCGGTCGTCGACGGTGCCGTGGTCGGCGTGGTGGTCGACGGGGTTGTCGTCGACGGCGAGGTCGGCGGGATGGTGAGGGTCTCGAACCCGAAGTCGATCGTGAGGTTCGAGTCGCGGTCGGCGATGGCGCCGCCGTCGAGATCGGCCGCCGCCTCGTCGGTGCCGGCGGTGGCGCCCGGA
Organism: Acidimicrobiales bacterium; assembly: GCA_052032035.1. Classification (GTDB taxonomy): domain Bacteria; phylum Actinomycetota; class Acidimicrobiia; order Acidimicrobiales; family SZUA-35; genus JAWSVN01. Next base: position 3,943 of record JBPEXC010000106.1, read on the forward strand.
GCCGCCTCGCCGAGGGGCTGGTCGGTCGACAGGTCGAGGGCGAGCACGCCGCTGACCGCCGCATACCCGGCTGCCGGGGTCCCGTCGTCGACGTTGTCGGTGGTGGCGTCGACGGTGGCGCCGGCCGACGACTCGGTGCCGGCCGGAGCGATCGGCACGGCGACGAACCAGTCGCCGCTCGTGGTGGGGGAGAAGTGGTAGCGGCCCTCCGCGTCGGTGGTCGCGACGCACACGGCCGCCCCGTCGTCGCCGTTCGGCTCGAAGCTGGCGTCGCCGTCGAGGTCGGCGAACAGCTCGACCGTCACCCCCGCGATGCCGGTCTCCCCGGCGGCCGGTTCGAAGGCGCCGTCGCCGTCGAGGTCGGCGAACACGAGGTTGCCGATGCGGTTGTCGTCACCCGAGACCAGGCCCGATCCGCACGGGCCGACCGCTGCGGCCGGACCGCTCAGGGCGGTGGTCAGCCCGGTGAGGGCGAGGGCGGTGATCAGGCCACCGGTGGTGCGTCGCTGCATCGTGGACTCCCGTCTGTACGCCTGGAGGATGGCGTTCGACGAGCATCCCAAGCGGCGACGGGCGCGGGCCGGTGCCGAGCGGCCCGAGCTTGAGCGGCAAAGCTGCCCATGGCACCCGTTCGCGGGTGGGTCGGGGGCCTCAGCGAGTGGTGGTCGGCCGGTCGGCGGCCTTGCCGAACAGGTGGCCCTGGGCCCAGTCGACCCCGAGGTCGCGCAGCTCGGCCGCCTGCTCGTCGGTCTCGACGTTCTCGGCGATCACCCACGCCTGGGTCTCGTGGGCCATGCTCACAACGGCCCGCACGACCGACCTGGCGGAACGGCGAGGCAGCATCGAGGTGAGGCGCCCGGTGATCTTCACGATGTCGGGCTCGACGGCGGCGACGACGGTCAGGGTGGCGTGGCCGTCGCCGACGTCGTCGACCGCGATCCGCACGCCGAGGTCGCGCATCTCGGCGACGTCGGCCGCGACGGCGTCGAGGTCGACGTAGCGATTGCGTTCGGTGATCTCGAACACGAGCTGGTCGGCGGCGACCCCGGCATCGGCGGCCTGGGCGACGGTGGCCGCCACGGCGTCGAGGTCGAAGCGCCCGTCGGGGGCCAGCACGTTGAGGAACAGGAGGCCCTCGCCGAGCCACGGGCCGACGCCCCGCAAGGCGAGCAGCCGGCCGAGCTCGTCGAGTTCGTGGCTCCAGCCGCCCTGGCCGGCACGATCGATCAGGGTGCCGGTGTCGACCCTGACGTCGTGGACGGTGGCCCGCAGCAGCGCCTCGAAGCCGACGACCCGGTCGGCGCCGAGGTCGACGATCGGCTGGAAGCTGACGGCGAAGTGGGGCGGCGCAGCGTCGAGCGCCCTGGCCTCGAGCTGGACGGCGAGGTCGGCCAGGCTGCGGGCCTCGATCACCGCGCGCTCACGTTGGGCAACCGAGGAATCGAGCGGGGCGTGGGCGAATCGGACGCGACGGCCGTGGCCGCCGAGTTCGTCGAGCGCTCGCTCGAGGAAGTCGAGGCCGTCGCGGACCTCGATCCAGGCGGAGTCGATCCGGAGGTCGATCGCCACGGCGGCGTCGGCCATCAGGACGTCGAGCTTGGGGCGCAGAGCCGGATCGTCGGAACCGAGCAACGCGAGCGTCGGCTCCCGACCCGGGAGCGCAACACGATCGTCGAGGCGATTCGCGGTCCTCAGCTCGGGGGTCACTCGTCTCCTGTCCAGCGGCCGTGGCGAACGCCCGCTCGTCGCACTGTACCCGGTGCGCTCGCCCTCGACCGTCTCGTCGTCGACCGGTCCTGCCCCTGGTCGGCCGGTCGAGCACCCGCGACGACGGCGGGCGCGCAGCGGGTCACTCGTAGTCGTCGGGGTCGGGCGGGAGGTGACGCAGCGGCAGGTCGCCGAGGCGGACCAGACACGACGCGATCCAGCCGCCGAGTGCGGCGAAGTGGGTGTCGAGCGCCGAGCCGTCGGCCAGGGCTTCCTCGTCGAGCTCGTAGGACCCGTGGTAGCTGATCTCCGCCGAGTGGCCGGCGACGCTGAGGTCGGTGTCGTAGACGGTCTCGAGCGTGAGCCCGGACCCGTCGAGGGCATCGCGCCCGAGGGCCGGCCCGGCGACGGGCAGGGCGGCCAGGAGCTGGGCCGGGTCGGCGGGATCTGCGAGCCGTTGCGCCCGGAAGACGACCTCGAACTCGATGCGGGGGGCCTCGGTCAGCTCCTCGGCGAGCAGCCAGCTCCGGTAGGCGGTCTGCGCCCACGTCGGCCATTCGAGGCGGAGGTCGACCTGGGCCAGCGGCGGGGAACCCTCGCCCGGCAGCCCGTAGGAGGTCTCCCACGAGACGTCCCCGAGCAGGACGTCGGCCTGGAACCGCTCGTCGAGGGCCTGGCGTTCGAGCAGGGCCGCCTCGAGCACGTCGCGGACGGCGCCGATGGCGTCGGTGAAGACGTGATCCAGCACAGCAGCCGGAGTGTAGGCGCTGGTCGGCTCAGGTCGGCTGCACGTGCCGGCTCATCACCGCCACCGGCAGCGAGATGCCGAGTTCCCTGGTGCGGAGGGTGGCGATCCGTCGCCCCGGTTGCACCGCGTCCTTGACCGACCCGAGGCGGTCGCCGAGCGCTGCGGCGGTGGCGTCGAGGTCGTCGCTGGTGAGCGCCAACCCCCAGATCGTTGCGGTCGCGGAGGCAGGGGAGACGGGTCCGCCGCCCTCGTCGGGCGTCGGGGCCGGGCCGACCACCTCGAGGATCACGTCGCCGGCCCAGAGGAACGCCTGCTGCCGTGCCGGCCGCGACCCGGGGATGTCGCGGATCCGGCGCAACTCGAACCCGGCTGCGGCGAGGGCGTCGATCGTCGCGGTCAGCGTGTCGGTGGCGACGACGACGTGGTCGAAGGCGCCGATGCCGTTGGGGTGGCCCGGCCCGTCGGTCGCCGGCGACGGCGTGACCGAGGTCGGGAGCCCGAGCAACGAGCCGGTCTCCTCGGTGAAGCCCCAGCCGACGGCGTCGCCGTCGAAACGGACCAGCGTCGAGCCGATCTGCACCGCCGGGGCGCCGTCGACCTCGCGGACCGCGAAACCGGCGGCGGCCCACGCATCGGCGGGATCGGGCACGACGATCTCGGAGAGAGCCGGCCCGGTCACGACCCGGTCCCCGCCTCGGACGCGGCGGTCTCGGCGTCGTGCACGGCCTGCCACACCCGCTGGGCGCTGACCGGGAGATCGATGTGGGTGACGCCGAGGTCGGCCACGGCGTCGATCACCGCGTTCTGGATCGCCGGCACGGCCCCGATCGTGCCCGACTCGGCGATGCCCTTGGCCCCCAACAGGTTCTGCGGCGAGGGCGACTCGGTCAGGTAGCTCTCGAAGCTCGGCATCTCCGCGGCGGAGGGCACGGCGTAGTCCATGAAGTTGGCGGTGAGCGGATTGCCCTCGGCGTCGTAGACGAACTCCTCGCACAGCGCCTGGCCGAGGCCCTGGCCGATCCCGCCGTGCACCTGACCCCGCACGATCATCGGGTTGATGATCGTGCCGGCGTCGTCGACGCTGACGATGCGGTCGACGATCACCTCGCCGGTGTCGAGGTCGACCCGGACGACGGCGACATAGGCGCCGTAGGGGACCGACGGCCCGTCGGTGTCGTAGTCGGTCTCGCAGGCGAACGCGATCGCGTCGGCGTCGCCGTCGTCCGCGACGGCTGCCGCCGCCACCTCGGCCCACCCGACCGTCGACGCGCCCGGCGCACCGGCGACGTGGAAACAGCCTCGGCTCACGTCGACGACCACGTCGGCGACGGCCGCCTCGAGCAGGTCGGCGGCGCGCTGGCGCGCCTCGTCGATCAGCTGCTCGGTGGCCTGCACCACGGCCGACCCGGCCTTCTGCGCCGATCGGGAGCCACCGGTGATCCCGCCGCGGGGCACCACGTCGGTGTCGCCGTGGATCACCTCGATCCGTTCCGGGGCGATCCCCGTGCGGTCGGCGACCAGCTGCTTCCAGGTCGTGTAGTGACCCTGGCCGTAGGGCGAGGACCCGGTGCGGACCCGCACCGACCCGTCGGCCTGGAGCTCGATGCCGCCGTACTCGCTGCCGGGCACGCCGGCCGTCCGGTCGATGAAGGTCGACAGCCCGATGCCGGTGCGGAGCCGGGCCCCGGCGGCACGCTCGGCGGCCTGGGTCGCCCGCAGGTCGCTCCACCCGGCCTTGTCGGCCACGAGCGCCAGGGCCTCGCCGAAGTCGCCGGAGTCGTAGAACACGCCGTTGGGGTTGGTGTGGGGCATGGCGTCGCCCGGTACGAGGTTCCTGGCCCGCACCTCGAGGGGGTCGAGCCCGCAGGCGTGGGCGAAGCGGTCGACCGCTCGGTCGAGCATCGCCCCCGACTCGGGCCGGCCGGCGCCCCGGTAGGCGACGATCGGGGTGGTGTTGGTGAGCAGGGCGCGCGACGTCCACCGGAGGTGGTCGACCGCATAGGGCCCGGGCGTCATCACCCCGGCGTTGCGGCTCATGTGGGGTGCCGCCACCGGGTAGGCGCCGGCGTCGGCCGTGATCGTGATCTCGAGGGCCCGGATCGTGCCGTCGGCGTCGCCCGACACGGTCACCTCCTGGCGGTGGGCACGGGAGTGGCCGAGCCCGACCATGTCGGCCGAACGGGTCGGCGCGAACCGCACCGGGCGGCCGACCAGCTTGGCGAGGTGACCCAGGAGGAGCTCCTCGGGGTACATGCGGGCCTTGGCTCCGAAGCTGCCACCGACGTCGGCGGTCGTCACCCGGATGTCGTCCTTGGTGATGCCCAGCACCGGTCCGTACCACGCCGCCAGCATCGCCCGTTGGGGGTGCACGCCCTGACACGACGCGTGCTGGACGAGCCGGCCGTCCTCGGTCCACCACGCCGCGGCGGTCCGGGTCTCCATCGGGCACGGGGCGAGCCGCTGGTTGTGGAAGGTGTCGGTGACGGAGATGTCGTAGTCGGCGTGGTCGAACTCGGTGTCGGTACCGCCCGCCGCGGTCGACACGACGTTGTCGGGCACGTCGGCGAACACGGCCTCGTCGGCCGCGAGGGCCGCGTCGAAGCCGATGACGGGGGTGGCGGGTTCGTAGTCGATCCAGACCGCCTCGGCGGCGTCGGCCGCCGCGGCCTCGGTCTCGGCGACGATGGCGACGATCGGTTCGCCGACGAAGCGGACCTCGCCCTCGGCGAGCACGAACCGTTCGGTGGCCTCCGGGATGCCCGGGGGGAGCCCCGGGACCCAGCCGTAGCCGGCGGTTCGCAGATCGGCGGCGGTCACCACGGCGAGCACCCCGGGCGACGCCGAGGCCTCCTCGACGTCGATCGAGGTGATGGTGGCGCGGGCGTAGGGCGACGTTACGTAGTGCACGGTGGCGACGCCGGGCAGGTCGAGGTTGCCGACGTAGGTGGTCTCGCCGCGGAGCAGGTGGGGGTCCTCGACGCGACGCAGGTCGCGGTCGTCGAGGTCGTCGGGTCCGATGAAGGCGGTGGGCGGGACGAGCGTCATGGATTCTCCGGGACTCGTGGGTGGGCGGGACGGGTGGGCGACCGTCGACGTGGATGTCAGGGCGGGGTGTCAGTAGAAGAGGCTGCGGGCACGGTGGCGGCGGATCGCCTTGTAGCGCGGGCCGCCGCCGCGGAGCCACAGCATCTCATCGATGTCCATCGGACGCGCTCCGGTTCGCTCGGCGAGGCGTTCGACGACCTCGACGCCGGCGGCGCGGATCTCGATCTCGGATCGGCTGCCGGGTTCGAGTCGCTCGCCGCGGTCGATCGTGGCGGCCAGCTCGGGGTCGTAGCGCAGGACGCCGTCGACCCGCAGCACGTGGGGCACGAGATTGTCGGCGAAGGCGGTGAGGCGCTCGAGGTCGTCGAACACCGGGCGACCGAGGAGGGGACCGAGTCGGCGTTCGAGGTCGGCGGCGGTGATCTGGGCGCGCTTGTAGAAGTGCACCGCCTCGCCGTCGAGGCGTTCGGCGTCGCGGAAGTAGGGCATGGCGAGGAGGCTGCGGGCGAAGCGGGCGGCGGAGCGCTCGGCGTCGGCGATGGCAGCCAGGGGATCGTCGTCTCGCTCGCCCAACCAGCGGCCGAGGTCGACGAGGGCGAGGGCGAAGCGGGTCATCAACTCCTCGAGGGCGCCGCCGTCGAGTTCCTGCCCGAAGATCTGCGAGGCGTCGTCGGCGGTAATCCGTCGGAGTCGGGGTCCCTCGAAGGGGCCGGTGGCGTCGAGGTACCGCTCGAGCCGGACGGCCATCGTCGTCGCCCCCGACCGCCCGGGTTCCTTGCGCACGACGTCGTGGTAGCCCGACCCGAAATTGATGGCGTCGAGCGCCAGCACCCGGAGGGCGACCTCGCGGGGGTCGTCGGCCGCGCCGGCGGTCGGCGCCGTCGCCGGCGGGGCCGCGATCGCCTGCGAGACCTCGTTC
>JBPEXC010000107.1:0-24210 GCA_052032035.1 Acidimicrobiales bacterium
CGGGTGCCACCCCGAGGATCGGGGTGAGCACCTCGACGAGCTCGCCGACCACGGTGCGGACCCCGACGTTGGGGGCGAGCCCGCGGAAGTCGGTGCCGTCGTAGGCGATCGTGAGCCGGACGCGGGCGAAGGGGCCCTGGGGCCCCTTCGTCGCGTCGGAATCCTCCGCGAAGAGCGATTCCTGGATCATCTCGTTGCCTCGATGGTGGCGACCCCGCCGAGCGGGGCCACGAGGATCAGACCAGCTCGATCCGCGCCATGGGGGCGTTGTCGCCCTGGCGAGGACCCATCTTGAGGATGCGGGTGTAGCCACCCGGGCGCTCGGCGTAGCGAGGACCGACCTCGTCGAAGAGCTTGGTGGTCATCTCCACGTCGCCGAGGTACGACAGCACCTGGCGGTAGTTGTGGAGACCACCCTTCTTGGCCTTGGTGATCAGCTTCTCGGCCACGGGGCGCATGGCCTTGGCCTTGGCTTCGGTGGTCACGATGCCCTCGGCGGCGACGAGCGACGCCACGAGGTTGGCCATCATGAGCTTCTGGTGGGAGGCCGAACCGCCGAAGCGGGTGGCCTTTCTGGGACGACCGGGCATGTCAGGCGCTCCTGGATCCGCGAAGGGCCAGACCGCGCTCGTCGAGCTTGACGATGACCTCGTCGAGCGACTTCTGACCGAAGTTGGTGATGGCGAGCAGGTCGTCCTCGGTCTTGAGCAGGAGCTCACCGATGCTGTTGACCTGGGCCCGCTTGAGGCAGTTGCGGGGACGCTCGGAGAGGTCGAGGTCCTCGATGGGGAGGTCGAGGTCGGGCGAGCCGGAGGCGACGGCGGGAGCCTCGCCGAGGGTGAGACCCTCGGGCTCCTCGCTCATCTCCTCGACGAGCTGCATCAGACCCCGGAGGGTGGCGCCGGCCGAGGCCAGGGCGTCACGGGGAGCGATCGAACCATCGGTCTCGATGTCGACGATCGCCTTGTCGAAGTTGGTGCTCATCTCGACGCGGGTGGGCTCCACCGACACCGACACCCGACGGATCGGGCTGAAGATGGCGTCGATCGGGATCACCCCGATGGTCGAGCTGTCGGCGCGACCCTGCGAGCTGAGCCAGCCGCGGCCGCGCTCGACGGTGAGGTCGATCGCGAGACGGCCCTTGTCGTCGAGGGTGGCCAGGTGGAGGTCGGGGTTGAGCACCTCGACCTCGGCCGGGCAGGAGATGTCACCGGCGGTGACGTCTCCCGGACCACGCACGTCGAGGCGCAGGATGACGGGCTCCTCGCTCTCGGAGGTGACGACGACGTCCTTCAGATTGAGGATCACGTCGGTCACGTCCTCGATGACACCGGTGATGGTGTCGAACTCGTGGAGCGCGTCGTCGAATCGCACCTGGGTGATGGCCGCCCCGGGGATCGACGAGAGGAGGGTCCGGCGGATGGAGTTGCCGAGCGTGTGGCCGAAGCCGGGCTCGAGCGGGCCGATGGCAAAGCTGCCGAGATTGGATTCGCCATCGTCGAGCTGTTCCACGGTGGGACGCTGCATAACCAGCATGTGAGTTCCTTTCGAAACGCCGAGCGAGATGCTCGTCGATGACGGCTTACTTGGAGTAGAGCTCGACGATCAGCTGCTCGCGCAGCGGCACGTCGATCTGCTCGCGGAGGGGTTCGCTGAGCACGGAGACCTTCAGGCCGTTGGCGTCGCGATCGAGCCAGGCCGGGGGCGTGCGGTCGAGCACGTCCTTGTTCCACTGGATGATCACGTTCTCGCGCGACTTCTCGCGGATCTCGATCACGTCACCCTTGCGGACACGGTAGGACGGCACGTTCACCCGCTTGCCGTTGACGTTGACGTGGCCGTGGCTCACGAACTGACGGGCCTGGGGGCGGGTGGAACCGAAGCCGGCGCGGTAGACGACGTTGTCGAGACGCAGCTCCAGGAAGCGGAGCATGTTCTCGCCGGTCACGCCGTCACGACGAGAGGCCTCGTCGTAGATCTTGCGGAACTGACGCTCGTTGAGCCCGTAGGCGAAGCGAGCCTTCTGCTTCTCCTGGAGCTGGAACAGGTACTCGGTGTTGTTGTTGCCACGGCGGCGGGTGCGGCCGTGCATGCCGGGCGGGTAGGGACGCTTCTCGAGCGCCGCCTCCTCGCCGCGGGTGCCGAAGATGTTGGTGCCGAGACGGCGGGAGATGCGGGCACGGGGGCCGGTGTAACGAGACATGTGGCTGGTGCTCCTCTCAGACCCGACGACGCTTGGGCGGGCGGCAACCGTTGTGGGGCACCGGGGTCACGTCCTTGATACCGGTGACCTCGATGCCGGCGTTCTGAATGCTCCGGATGGCGGTCTCACGACCGGAACCGGGGCCCTTGACCTGCACGTCGACCTTGCGCACGCCGTGCTCCATGGCCCGACGGGCCACGGCCTCGGCGGCCATCTGGGCGGCGTAGGGGGTCGACTTGCGCGAGCCCTTGTGGCCCACGTTGCCGGCCGACGACCAGGCGAGGACATTGCCGCCCTGGTCGGTGATCGCCACGATCGTGTTGTTGAAGCTCGACTTGATGTGAGCCACGCCGTGGGTGACGTTCTTGCGTTCCTTCTTGCGGGGCCGACGGCCTCCCGCGCTGGGCTTCGCCATTGCTACTTCTTCTTTCCAGCGACGGTGCGCTTGGGGCCCTTGCGAGTGCGAGCGTTGGTCTGGGTGCGCTGGCCGCGAACGGGCAGGCCCTTGCGGTGACGGATGCCCTGGTGGCAACCGATCTCCATCTTGCGCTTGATGTCCTGGGAGATCTCACGACGGAGATCGCCCTCGGTCTTCAGGTTGGCGTCGATCCACGAACGGATGCGGAGCACCTCGGCCTCGGTGAGGTCCTTGACCCGGGTGGAGGGGTCGACCTCGACGGCCTCGGCGATCTGCTTGGCCGTGGAACGACCGACACCGAAGATGTAGGTGAGTGACACCTCGAGCCGCTTTTCGCGGGGGATGTCAACGCCGGCGATACGTGCCATTGATCAGCCTTGCCTCTGCTTGTGACGAGGGTTGTCGCAAATGACCATGACCCGGCGCTTGCGGCGGATCACCCTGCAGTTGTCGCACATCTTCTTGACGCTGGGTCGTACTTTCATTGCGTTGCCTCGCTTCGGGGCGGACCGGTTCGACAGGGGTCGAACGGCTCGGGATCGAGCCGGGATTGGACCGCCGGGGCGGGTGTGGGAAGGGTGTCGTCTCCCGAACCGCGGGCGAAAGCCAGCGGTTTCGAGAGCGAGTGGGGAGCGTTCGGGTCGAGACCGACCGCAGCAGGCCGGGGCCTACTTGTAGCGGTAGGTGATGCGCCCTCGAGTGAGGTCGTAGGGCGTCAGCTCGACCTGGACCTTGTCGCCAGGGAGGATTCGGATGTAGTGCCGGCGCATCTTTCCAGAGATGTGACCGAGCACGCTGTGGCCATTCTCGAGCTCGACCTTGAACATGGCGTTCGGCAGAGACTCGACGACCGTGCCTTCGAGCACGATGGCATCTTCCTTGGACTTGGGCAGAACGATCTCCCTCGCAATCGAGCCCCCTCGGGTGGGAAGGGGCCGTGAGCAACATGAGTGGGCGGCCTTGTGCTGTACTCCGGTGGAAGCCGGAAAGCAGGACCTGTCGACCTGGATGACCCGAGGGTCACCGCGGCCGACTTCCCATGCTATGGCGATCCGAGCGCGTCACCAACCTCGGGTCAGGCTCGAGGACGCGGCCGGCCCGCCACCCGGGCGCTCAGGCGGGGGGTCGCCGCAGCGAGGGCGAAGCCCTCGTCCTTCCATCCCTCGATGCCGCCGATCATCAGCTTGACCGGGCGACCGAGTCGGGCGAGCCGCACCGCGGCCTTGTCGGCGCCGTTGCAGTGGGGCCCGGCGCAGTAGACGACGAAGACGGTGTCGGCCGGGTACTCGGCGAGGCGGCGCTCGGTCAGCTTGCCGTGGGGCCAGCTGATCGCCCCGGGCACGTGGCCGGCGTCGTAGAGCTCGTGGCTCCGCACGTCGAGGAGCACGAAGTCGACGGCTCGGCCCTTGTCGGCCGCGGCAGCGAAGGAGGCGTGCACGTCCCAGCAGTCGGTCTCGAACTCGAGCTTCGCCTCGAAGTGGGCGAGGGCCCGATCGGCGGAGGCGGCGGGCACGGTCGTCACGGGGCTGGCGTTCACGGGGGAGGTCGTCATGGCCACATCGTGCAACGGCGGGAACGGCGCGAACAGTGGCAGGAATGCCAGACATCAGCAGGATCCTGCCAACTACGATCGGACCCGTGCCCGCTCCCCCGCCCAACCGATCGGTCGTCGCCCTGGCCTACGACGGCCTCTGCAGCTTCGAGTTCGGGGTCGCCACCGAGCTGTTCGGTCTGGCCCGACCCGAGCTCGATGTCGAGTGGTACGACTTCAGCGTCGTCGCCGCGGAGCCGGGTCCGATGCGGGCGCTCGGCGGACTCACCGTCCAGGCACCCCACGAGCTCGGGCGGGTGGCCACCGCCGGCACGGTCGTGGTGCCCGGCTGGCGACGTCCGGAGGAGCCGCCGCCGGCCGACCTGCTCGACGCCCTGCGGGCCGCCCACGACGGCGGAGCTCGTCTGATGTCGATCTGCTCGGGGGTGTTCCTCCTCGCCGCCACCGGCCTCCTCGACGGTGCGGCCGCCACCACCCACTGGCGCTACACCGACGCCCTCGCACGCCGCTATCCGGCGATCGACGTCCAGCCCGAGGTGCTCTACCTCGACAACGGGCAGCTCCTCACCTCCGCCGGCAGCGCGGCCGGCATCGACCTCGGGCTCCACCTGATCCGCGGCGACCACGGACCGGCGGTCGCCAACAGCGTCGCTCGCCGCCTCGTCGTGCCGCCCCACCGCGACGGCGGCCAGGCCCAGTTCATCGACCGGCCGATGCCGGCGAGGGTCGACGAGTCGCTGGCGGCCACGCTCGGCTGGGCGGTCGACCAGCTCCACCGGCCGCTGACGGTGGCCGATCTGGCCGACCACGCCCGGCTCGGCGCCCGGACCTTCGCCCGGCGGTTCAGCGCCGAGGTGGGCGAGAGCCCGCTGCGCTGGCTCACCCACCAGCGGGTGCTGCGGGCCCAGGAGCTCCTCGAGGCCACCGACCACTCGATCGAGCGGGTGGCCGCCGAGGCGGGCTTCGGCACGGCCGCCAACCTGCGATCACACTTCGAGCGGGTCACCCACACGACACCCACCCGCTACCGGGCCACGTTCGCCGGGGTCGGGGTAGCGTGACCATGTGAACGTTCCCACGCCCGGTCGTGTCTCGTCGGACGGCGGGTGGCTGGATGCGGGCTGGACCGTCCGCACCCCGGTCGGCCCGTTCGCCGCCGTCAACGAGGAGGGCGCCGACGCCATCGCCGTGCGCCTGCCCCACGACGCCATGCGCGACCTCGACCGATCCCCGGACGCGCCGTCCAAGGGGGCGTCGGCCTACTACCCGCCGGCCGCCTTCACCTATCGGCGCGCCCTCGACGTGCCGGCCGAGTGGCGAGGACGACGGGTGCGGCTCGAGATCGAGGGCGCCTTCCGCCGCGCCCAGGTCTTCGTCGACGACGAACTCGCCGGCAACCGGGCCGACGGCTACGCCCGCTTCTTCGTCGACCTCACGCCCTACCTGCGCTGGGGCGGCACGAGCGAGCTGCGCATCGAGGTGCGGGCCGGCGAGGACTCCCGCTGGTACTCGGGCTGCGGCCTCCATCGCCCGGTGCGACTCCACGTCGACCGTCCGATCCACGTCGTGCCCGACGGGGTGCGGGTGGTGACCGAGCGGATCGAGGACGACCAGGCGGTCCTCGCCGTGACCACCACCGTCGCCAACGACGGCCCGGCCACCGCCACCGTGCGGGTCGCCAGCGACCTGGCTGCCCCGGACGGCACGATCGTGGAACACGACGACACGCCGCTCACCCTCGCCCCGGGCGAGACCGCCCCGGTGCGACAACGGCTCTACGTCGCCGACCCGGCGCTGTGGTCGCCCGACTCCCCCGCCCTGCACACCGCCACGGTCCGACTCGCACCGGCCGCCGCCGCCGAGGACCGAGCCGCCGCCGAGATCGAGACCCGGGCCCACGAGGTGGAGGTCGGCATCCGCACCGTCACCGTCGACCCCCGCAAGGGCCTGCGCATCAACGGCGAACCGGTCCTGTTGCGGGGCGCCTGCATCCACCACGACAACGGAGCCCTCGGGGCCGCCGCCATCGGGCGGGCCGAGGAACGACGGGTCGAGTTGCTGCGCGACGCCGGATTCAACGCGATCCGGGCCGCCCACAACCCGCTGTCGAGCGCCATGCTCGACGCCTGCGATCGCCTCGGCGTGCTCGTGATGGACGAGGCGTTCGACCAGTGGACCCGAGCCAAGACGCCCTACGACCCGGCGTTCGAGTTCCCCCAGTGGTGGCGCGACGACCTGGCGGCGATGGTGGCCAAGGACGCCAACCACCCGAGCGTGATCATGTACTCGATCGGCAACGAGATCGCCGAGGTCGGCTCGGCCCACGGCGCCCGCTGGGCACGAGCGCTCGCCGAGGAGGTCCGTCGTCTCGACCCGACCCGGCCGGTCACCAACGGCGTCAACGTCGCCCTGGCGGTGCTCGACGAGCTGGCGGCCGTGATCGCCGAGTCGGGCAAGGGGCTCAACGAGATGCTGAGCGACATGGGGGCGGCGATGAACGCGCTGGCGTGCAGCGACGTCGCCACCCGCCGCATCGAGGAGTCGAGCGCCGCCCTCGACGTGCTCGGCATCAACTACGCCGAGGGCCGCTACGGCCCCGACGCCGAGGCGTTCCCCCATCGGGTGCTGGTCGGGTCCGAGACGTTCCCGAGCCAGATCGGCACGCTGTGGCCGATGGTCGAGGCCCACGCCAACGTGATCGGCGACTTCACCTGGACCGGCTGGGACTACCTCGGCGAGGTCGGGATCGGCGCCACCGCCTATGCCGACGACCCCGACGCAGTCGCCGCTCTCGAGCGCGAGTTCCCGTGGCGCTTCGCCTGGTGCGGCGATCTCGACGTCACCGGCCATCGCCGGCCGGTGTCGTACTACCGCGAGATCGTGTTCGGCCGCCGCACCGACCCCCACATCGCCGTCGTGCGTCCCGATCACCACGGTCGGCGGGTGGCGATGCAGTCGCCGTGGGCATGGAGCGACTCGGTGGCGTCGTGGACCTGGCCGGGTCACGAGGGTGCGCCGATCACCGTCGAGGTGGCGGCGGCCGCCGACGAGGTCGAGCTCGTGCTCGACGGGGAGCCGGTGGCCAGCGCCGCAGTCCCCCAGTCCAGCGAGCCCCAGCCCGGCGAGCCCCACCCCGGCGAGCCTGGTCTCGGCGGCACCCCGTTCCTGGCCCGGATCGAGACGGTCTACCGGCCGGGCACCCTCACCGCCGTGGCCTGGCGGGGCACCGGCGACGCCCGACGCGAGGTCGGTCGCTGGTCGCTGGCGACGGCGATCGACCCGAGCCTGGTCGTCACCAGCGATCGAGCCGAACTCGCCGACGGCCCCGACGACCTCGCCCACGTGGCGATCGAGCTGCGAGACGCCGCCGGCACCCTCGCCACCGGCCACGACACCGAGGTGACGGTGACCGTCGACGGCCCGGCCGAGCTCGCCGGGCTCACCAGCGCCCGCCCGGCCAGCACCGAACGCTTCGACGGCGACACCGTGACCACCTTCGACGGCCGGGCCCTCGCCGTCGTCCGTCCCACCGGCCCGGGGACGGTGCGGGTGACCGTCTCGACCGGGGCACCCTCGCCAGGGTCACCATCGGTCGGGGCAGTATCGATCGGGGCAGCATCGACCACGACCGAGATCGTCGTCCGGCCGACCTGATCGGGTGGGTGCCCCCGCTCGACGGCTTGGCCTAGGTTGGGACGATGCGTCGGAGTGAGCCTGCCGACCCGGCAGCGGCGACCGACCCACGGCACACCTCCGTAGGGTCGCGATGGTGGGGTGAGCGGCGCGCGCCGCTGGAGTTGATCGACTCGATCAAGACCCGGTGGTCGATCGTCATCGTGGCTGCCGTCGCCGTCACCGCCCTGTTCTCCCAGGTCGGCGTCCAGCTCGGCTGGCCCATCTGGCTCCGCCCGCTGGTGGCCGGCGCCCTGGCCCTCGCCGCCGTGCAGTACCTGGCCCACGGCATGACCGCGCCGCTGCGGGCCATGGCCGACGCCGCCTCCCGGATGGCCCGGGGCGATTACAGCGCCCGGGTCGAGGCCACCGGCAACGACGAGGTGGCCGAACTGGCCGCCGCGTTCCGCTCGATGGCGGCCGAGCTGGCCGAGACCGACCGGCTCCAGAAGGAGTTCATCGCCAACGCCAGCCACGAGCTCCGGACCCCGGTCGCGGCCTTGCTCGCCACCCTCGAGAACCTGGTCGACGGCATCGAACACGCCGACCGCGACACCCTCGGCCGGATGCTGGCCCAGGCCGACCACCTCGGCCGGCTGGTCACCCAACTCCTCGATCTGTCGCGCATCGAGGCGGCCGCCGACGTCCGGCGCAGCCCGGTCGACATCGGTGACCTCCTCCACCAACTCGTCGCCGAGCAACAGCTGATGGACCCCCTGGCCAACGTCGAGGTGAAGGCGCCGCTCGGTCTGCGGGTGTTGGGCGACGAACGGCGGCTCCGCAGCCTCTTCGCCAACCTGCTGGCGAACGCCGTGCGGTTCTCCGAGCACGGCAGCCCGGTGACGGTCACCGCGTCGCGGCAGGCCGACGACGTGCGAGTCGCAGTGCGGGATCAGGGACCGGGGATCGACCCCGACGTGCGCCACCGGGTCTTCGAACGGTTCTGGCAGGCGGACGGGGCGGCGCCCACCGGGCGCGGCGGCGCCGGCCTCGGTCTGTCGATCGGCAAGCGCATCGTCGACCAGCACGGCGGCACGATCGCCGTCGACGACAACCACCCCAAGGGTGCGTGCCTCGTCGTGACCCTGCCCCGGTGGATCGAGGCGCCCAACGTCGGCGCCTCGGCGGCGTCGGCGTCGGCTGCCCCGACGGTCGCCGCTCGGTCAGGCGACCGGGCCGAGATCAGCCCAGGCGCTCGTCGATCGCGCTGAGCAGCCGCTCGGTGACGACCGACTCCTCGTCGAACCCGTCGACGGTCACGAGCAGATCGCGCTCGGCGAACCAGTTGAGGACCGGACGGGTCTCCTGCTCGTAGAGGGCGAGCCGTCGGGCGATGCCCTCTTCGGTGTCGTCGTCACGCCCGCGGGCCTTCATCCGCATCGTGACCTCCTCGATCGGCACGTCGAGGTCGACCACGGCGTGGAGCTGACGCTGCCCGAGGATCTGGACGAGGGCCTCGGCCTGGCCCACCGTGCGGGGGTAGCCGTCGAGCACGAACCCGGCGGTGGCGGCGTCGTCCTCGGCGAGGCGCTCGCGCACGATGCCGTTGATGATGTCGTCGCCGACGAGGTCGCCGGCGTCCATGACCGCCTTGGCCTTCAGACCCATCTCGGTGCCGGCGGCGACGGCGGAGCGCAGCATGTCGCCGGTGGAGATGTGGGCGATCCCGTACTTCTCGACGAGGCGGACACACTGGGTGCCCTTCCCGGCGCCCTGGCGGCCAAAGATCACGAGTCGAATCGGCTCAGTCATGGTCAGTGTCTCCATACCCCAGGGGGGAGTTCGCTCCGGTCGGGCCCCGGTGCCCGATCACGAGGGTCACCACGGTGACAGATCGGCGAGGGGGGTGGCAAGCTGTCCGGGAGATCGACTCAGATCGGTCGCGCGGTTGGTCCCGGCGGCCCGGTGGCCGAGGAACGAAGGACCTACTTGAGGAACCCCTCGTAGTTGCGACTCATCAGCTGCGAGTCGATCTGCTTCATCGTCTCGAGACCGACGCCGACGGCGATCAGGATCGACACGCCGGAGAAGCCGAGCAGGCCGGCGGTCGAGCTGCCGGCACCGATGGTGCGGGCCAGGATCGCCGAGGGGATCAAGGCGACGAGGGCGAGGAAGACCGCGCCGGGCAGGGTGATCCGGTTGAGGATCTTGGCCAGGTGGCGTTCGGTCTGGGTGCCCGGACGGATGCCCGGGATGAAGCCGCCGGAGCGCCGCAGCTCGTCGGCTCGACGCACCGGGTCGAAGGCGATCGAGTTGTAGAAGTAGGCGAACCCGACGATCAGCAGGCCGACGATCAGGATGTAGCCGATGTTGTCGGGCTGGTAGAAGCTCGAGCTGATGAAGTTGCGCACGCTGTCGCCCCACGAGTCGCCGTTGGCGTTCGAGGGCAGCACGTTCGCCACCAGGGTCGGGAGCTGGAGCAGCGAGGTGGCGAAGATCACGGGGATCACGCCGGCCTGGTTGACCTTGAGCGGGATGTAGGTGTTGTTGCCGCCGTACTGACGGCGGCCGACGACCCGCTTGGCGAAGTTGACCGGGATGCGCCGCTGGCCCTGCTCGACGAACACGATGCCGGCGGTGAGGGCGACGAGGAAGACGAGCGAGATGGCCACACCGCCCCAGCCCCGCAGGCTGTGGATCTGGGTGCCGAGCGCCGGCAGCGACGAGACGACCGACGCCATGATCAGGAGCGACATGCCGTTGCCGATGCCCTTCTGGGTGATCAGCTCGCCCAGCCACATCAGGATGGCGACGCCGACGGTCATGCACATGACGGCGAGGCCCATGCGGACCACACCGCCGTCGGGGAACAGCTCGACGCTGATGTTGAGCATGCTCGACTGGTTGCGGTTGATGAGGAACACGAGGCCGGTGGCCTGGACCAGGGCCAACACCACCGAGATGTAGCGGGTCCACTGGTTGATCTTGGCCTGGCCCTGGGAGCCCTGCGACTGCCACTCCTCCAGCTTGGGGATGGCGACGGTGAGGATCTGGATGATGATCGACGCCGTGATGTAGGGGATGATCCCGAGCGAGAACAGGCTGAGCGACCCGAGGGTGCCGCCCGTCATCACGTTGAGGAAGGCGAAGATGCCGGCCTGGCTGTCCTCGGCCTGGGCCCGCAGCTGCTCGATGGCGTCGAGGTTGACGCCCGGCGCCGGCAGCTGGGCGCCGAGTCGGTAGATCGCGATCACGAACAGGGTGAACAGGATCTTGTTCCGCAGTTCGGCCATGCCGAAGACGTGGCGGAGCGTGGTGAGGGGAGATGACACGGTCGGGTCCTTCGATTCCGGTGGGCGGGCCCACCGGTCTGGCTCGTCGACGAAAAGAGGCGGTCGGAGACCGGCCGCTCAGGGTATCGGACCCGGCGGCGGGTCCCAGGGCGCGCCTCCCTCCCGCCCGTCGCCCACGTGCCCCGCCCCGGCATTGGGTGGCTCAGGTGGCCGCACACGCCCCGCCAGCGACCCAATCCCCAACACGTCGGCCGAACCCGACATTGGGTGGCTCAGACGGCCCCACACGCCCTGGCAGCGACCCAATCCCTGAAGTCGGCGAGCTGCGGGCGCGTCGTCAGGGGGTGACGAGCTGGAAGGTCACGCCGTGACGCTCGGCGAGGTCGACCGTGTGGTGGTCGACCTCGTTGGTGTCGGCCAGCTCCAGGTTGAAGAAGGACTGCTCCCCACCCTCGAACAGCGGCCCGGCGTGCCAGGTGCCGACATGGAGCTTGACCGCGACGTCGCCGGGCACGCGGAACGCGGCGATGTCGGCCACGGCCGGGACGGCGGCCTCGTCGTCGAGGTCGATCGGCGGGGCGACGGCCAGCACCCAGTCGTGTCCGCCGACCGATGCCAGGACCTGGGTGACCGCGAGGTGGCGGGTGATCGCGCCGACGGCGAACCCGCGCCCGGGGATCGTCATGGCGTAGAACCGCGGGGTGCCGTTGCCGAGTTCGAGTACGGCGTCGGCGGGACCGAACGGCGACCCGTCGGGGGTCGGCGCGATGACGGTGCCGAACGGGGCGAACGCCTCGCTGGTGAGCGGCTGGATCGGCAGGGCGAGCGTCGTCGGTGTGGTCACGGGACGGGGACCTCCTCGGGGGTGGTGAAGGGTTGGTCGTGGCGCTCCTCGAAGTCGTCGGGCACGTCGAGGTCGTCGGACCGGTAGGCCTCGAGGCCGGCGACGAGTCCGGGTTCGGCGTCGGCCAGCAGTCGGCGGGTGACCCCGCGGACCAGGCGCGGGAGGGCGTGCTTGTGGCCGCTGATCGAGGTCGAGTGGGGGCCGTGGCTGACCGCCGACAGCGCGTTGAAGGCGAAGACTCGGTCGACCCAGCCGGCCGACGTGCCGGGGCGGGGGCGGAACTCGTAGCCCTCGCCGAGGTAGGGCAGCGCCGCCAGGGCCGGGTCGTCGTCGCCGGTGACCGGTCGGTGGTGGTCGCGCCAGCGGGCGACGACGGGCGCGAGGGTCGTGAGCTCGGGTCGAGCCCCGAGGTCGACGACCGCGCCGGTGGCGGCGAGCACGTGGTCGACCACGACGGCGCCGCGCGGCGTGGTGATCTCGATCGGACCGCCCGGCCCGCCGACGACTCGCAGCTCGAGCCACGGTGTGCCGGGATGGAGACGGAACCCGTCGAGCGCCATGGCCGCCCGGAACGCCCGCATCGGCGGCGGCTGGTCGTGGGTGCGGAAGTGGCGGGCGATCCGCCACCGCGTGTCGTCGGCGAGCGCCGGGTAGTGGGTCATCACGCCGGCGGTCTCGAGATAGCGGTGGGGGTTGACCCGAGGCAGGCGCGCCCGGCGGAAACACAGGTCGATCGATCGAGCGCCGGCCTCGAGCGCGGCGACCGAGTTGTCGAAGGCCGACGCCCCGTGGCCGAGCACCCCGATGCGGGCGCCCCGCAGCGCCTCGAAGGGCACCGGCCCGTTGGTGTGGTGGTAGCGGTCGGCGGGCAGTGCGTCCGCGATGAGCGGGGGCACCCGCCAGGCGCCGGCGCCGTCGAACCCGGTGGCGAGCACGACGGCACGAGCGGTCCGGGCCCGTCGCTCACCCGCCTCGACGGTCTCGACCACCAGCGGGCCTCCGGGGTCGCCGTCGTCCGGTCGCACATCGACGACCCTCGCCTCGTGGGTGACCGCCACGTCGGTGACCGTGCGGTACCAGTCGAGGTAGGCCTTCCAGGCGGTGCGGGGCACCCGTTCGATCTCGTCCCAGGCGGCGTCGCCGAAGCTGGCGCGGTACCAGGCCTGCAGCGACAGGCTCGGCAGTCCGAGCTCGCTGCCGACGAGCGCCTTGGGCGTGCGCAGCTCGGCCATGCGGGCGAAGGTGGTCCACGGCCCCTCCGCTCCGGCCGGGGCGGCGTCGAGCACGGTGATGCGACCGAGCCCCTCCCGGGCGAGCGACGCCGCGATGACGAGCCCCGACTGGCCGGCGCCCACGATCACGACGTCGTCGACGGTCGTGCCGGCGGGAGCGGCCGGCACCCAACGAGCCGTCGGGTGGGCGAGCGCGTCGAGCTCGCGCCGAGCGCGGGCGGCGAGGTCGGCCGGGGTCTCGGGCCGTCGGTCCATGCCGGCGACCGTAGGGGCCGGGTGCGACCGGCCCGTGTCCCGGTCGTTGCAGCGCTGTGAACGGTCCCGCTCGAACAGTGCCGCTCAAAAAGTGCCGCTCAAAAAGTGCCGCTCGAACGGTGCCGCTCGGATCCGTGTGCCGGCCAAAACGGCCGACGCCCGCAGGCCGGAGCCTGCGGGCGTCGTGCGAGTGACGGTGGAACGTCAGCTCAGCGGTTCATGTGCTGGTTGCCGGAAGCAGCCGGACGCACCGAGAACGGCAGCGGCAGCTTCTCGACGGTGCCGCCGGCGGCCGTGATGGCGGCCTCGGCCGACTTGGAGAAGGCGTGGGCCTTCACCGTGACGGCGCCGGACAGCTCGCCCCGACCGAGGATCTTCACCAGCGAGTTCTTGCTGATGAGGCTCTTCTCGAGGAGCAGCTCGGGCGTGACCTCGCTCTCGCCGAGCTCGGCGATGGTGTCGAGGTTGATCGCCTGGTACTCCACGCGGAACGGGTTGTTGAAGCCCCGCAGCTTCGGCAGACGCTGCTGCATCGGCAGCTGGCCGCCTTCGAAGCCGACGCGCACGGTGTTGCGCGCCTTCTGGCCCTTGGTGCCGCGACCGGCGGTCTTGCCGCCCTTGCCGGCGATACCGCGGCCGACGCGCTTGGCCCGCTTGCGGGAGCCTTCGGCAGGCTTGAGATCGTGGATCTTCATGAGGCTCAGGCCTCCTCTCCGGTGACTTCCTCGACCGTGATCAGGTGGGGCACCCGGGCGATCATGCCCTGGAGCTCCGGCTTGTCGGTCAAGATGTTGGACTTGCCGATGCGACCGAGGCCCAGCGCACGAAGGGTGCCGCGCTGCTTGGGCTTGGTCCCGATGGCGGAACGGACCTGGGTGATCTTGAGCTGGGTCACGACGACACCTCGGCCGACTTCCGCTCACGCTCGGTCTCGTTGTAGGCCTCGAGCATCCCCTTGGGGGTGAACTCCGAGGCGTGGAGACCACGCAGGCGAGCGACCTCGTCGGGCCGCTTCAGGCTCTGGAGGGCGTCGATGGTGGCACGAGCGACGTTGATCTGGTTCGCCGAACCGAGCGACTTGCAGATCACGTCGTGGATGCCGGCTTCCTCGAGGATGGCGCGAGCAGCACCACCGGCGATCACGCCGGTACCTCGGGCGGCGGGCTTGAGCATGACGCGCCCGGCGCCGTTCACACCGATCACCGGGTGGGTGACGGTGCCGCCAGCCATGGGCACCTCGAACATCAGCTTGCGGGCCTCTTCGGTGCCCTTCTGGATGGCGAGGGGCACCTCCTTGGCCTTGCCGTAGCCGAGGCCGACGCGGCCTTCGCCGTCGCCGAGCACCACGAGGGCGGTGAAGGCGAAGCGACGGCCGCCCTTCACGACCTTGGCGACTCGGTTGATGGTGATGACTCGGGATTCACGCCCGTCACCACGATCGTTTCTGTCATTGCGATCATTGGCCATGACGTGACTCCTCAGAACTCGAGACCGGCTTCGCGGGCCGAATCGGCCAGCGCGGCCACTCGGCCGTGGTACCTGTTGCCACCGCGGTCGAACACCGCGGCGTTGATGCCCTCGGCCTTGGCCCGCTCGGCGATGCGAGCTCCGACGGCCTTGGCGCCCTCGACGGTGCCCGACCCGTCCCGGAGGTCGGCCTCGTAGGTGGAGGCCGACACCAGGGTGGTGCCGGTGGCATCGTCGATCATCTGGGCGGAGATGTGCTTGTTGGACCGGAACACGGCGAGACGGGGACGCTCGGCGGTGCCGGCGACCTTCTTGCGGATCCGGATCTTGCGGCGGTCGCGCGAGGCGCGACGCTCGTGGGTCTTGGTCGGCATTACTTCCCGGCCTTTCCGGCCTTGCGCGTCACGCGCTCGCCGGCGTAGCGGACACCCTTGCCCTTGTAGGGCTCGGGCTTGCGGTACGAACGAATGACGGCGGCCACCTGGCCGACGACCTGCTTGTCGATCCCGACGACGCCGATCTTGGTGGGCTCGGGCACGTCGAAGGTGACGCCCTCGGGGGCCTCCACCTCCACCGTGTGCGAGAAACCGAGCGACAGCTCGATCTTGCTCGGGCCCTTGGCGTTGGCGCGGTAGCCGACGCCGACGATCTCGAGGTCCTTGCGGAACCCCTCGCTCACGCCGGTGATCATGTTGTTGATGAGGGAGCGGTTGAGGCCGTGGAGGGCCTTCGACTGACGCTCGTCGTTGGCCCGCGACACCTGGACGGTGCCGTCGGCGACCTCGGCGGAGATCGCGTCGGGGAGCTCGATGCTGAGCTCGCCCTTGGGGCCCTTGACCGACACGTTGGCGCCGGCGACATTCACGTCGACGCCGCTGGGGACGGTGATGGGTGCGTTACCGATACGGGACATGGCGGCCTACCAGACGTAGCAGAGGACCTCGCCGCCGGTCTTGCCCTTGCGGGCTTCGCGGTCGGTGATGAGACCCTTGTTGGTGGACAGGACGGCGACACCGAGACCGCCCAGCACCCGGGGGATCTGGTCGGACTTGGTGTAGACCCGGAGGCCGGGCTTGGAGACCCGCTTGATGCCCGAGATGACACGCTCGCGCTCGGGCGAGTACTTCATCTCGATGGTCAGGGTCTGGCCGGGGCCGGTGGCGGCATCGGCGGTGTTGTACTGGGAGATGTAGCCCTCACGCAGGAGCACCTCAGCGAGGGCGACCTTCAGCTTGGAGGACGGCATCGACACCTCGTCGTGCATCGCAATGTTGGCATTGCGGATGCGGGTGAGCATGTCGGCGATGGGATCGGTCATTGCCATGATTCGTTACCCCCTCACCAGCTCGCCTTGGTCACGCCGGGGATCTCTCCGGCGTGGGCCATGTTGCGGAGGCAGATGCGGCAGAGCCCGAAGCGGCGGTAGACGGCCTTCGGCCGGCCGCACTTCTGGCAGCGGCTGTAGGCCCGCACCTTGAACTTGGGCTTCTTCTTCTGCTTGTTGATCAGTGCCTTCTTCGCCATTACTGGGCCTGCCCATCGCGTCGGAACGGGAAGCCGAAGGCGTCGAGCAGCGCCTTGCCCTCGGCATTGGTCTTGGCGGTCGTGACAATGGTGATGTCCATACCGCGGGTGACATCGACGGTGTCGTAGTCGATCTCGGGGAACATGAGCTGCTCGGTCAGGCCGAAGGTGTAGTTGCCTCGGCCGTCGAACGAGCGGGGGTTGAGCCCGCGGAAGTCGCGGATGCGGGGGATCGCCAGCGACACGAGCCGGTCGAAGAACTCCCACATGCGGTCGCCCCGGAGGGTGACCTTGGTGCCGATGGCGTTGCCCTCGCGCAGCTTGAAGCTGGCGAGCGACTTCTTCGCCCGGGTCACCACCGGCTTCTGGCCGGTGATGATCTCGAGGTCGGCCTGGGCGCCTTCGAGGAGCTTGGAGTTCTGGAGGGCCTCGCCCACGCCCATGTTCACCACGATCTTCTCGATCTTGGGGACCATCATGACGTTGGGGAGCTCGAGCTCGGTGAGGAGCTTGCCCTTGATCTCGTCGTGGTACTTCGCCTTCATACGAGGCGAGAGAGCGGTGCTCATTCGGCGGCCTCCGGGATCTCGGCGCCGGTGCGGGTGCAGACCCGGACCTTCTTGCCGTCGGCGTCGACCTTGTAGGAGACGCGGGTGGGCTTGTCGTCGGACGGCGAGAGCACGGCGACGTTCGAGGCGTCGATCGGCATCTCCTTGTCGACGATGCCACCGGGCTCCTCGGCCGAACGGGGCTTCGTGTGGCGCTTGGCCACGTTCACACCCTCCACCACGACCTTGCCGGTGCGGGGGAAAGCGGTGAGGACCACGCTGTCGGTGCCACGGTCCTTGCCGGACAGCACGCGGACGCGGTCGCCCTTGCGGATCTTCATCAGAGCACCTCCGGGGCGAGGGAGACGATGCGCATGAACTTCTTGTCGCGCAGCTCGCGGCCCACCGGGCCGAAGATGCGCGTGCCCCGCGGCTGCTTCTGCTCGTTGATGAGCACCGCAGCGTTCTCGTCGAAGCGGATGTAGGAGCCGTCGGGACGACGCTTCTCCTTCTTGGTGCGGACGACGACGCACTTGACGACGTCGCCCTTCTTCACGGCGGCGCCGGGGATGGCGTCCTTCACGGTGGCCACGAAGATGTCGCCGATCGAGGCGTAGCGACGCTTCGAGCCGCCGAGCACCTTGATGCACAGCACCTCGCGGGCGCCGGAGTTGTCGGCCACCTTGAGGCGGGACTCCTGCTGGATCATCGGGCACGCTCCACGATCTCGAGCAAGCGCCAGCGCTTGAGCTTGGACAGCGGACGGGTCTCGACGATGCGCACGCGGTCGCCGACGTTGAGGGTGTTCTCCTCGTCGTGGACGTAGTAGCGCTTGTGGGTCTGGACCGTCTTGTTGTACTGCGGATGGCGGGAGGTGTTGGTGATCTCCACCACGACGGTCTTGTCCATCTTGGTGGCCCGCACCATGCCCTCGCGCACCTTGCGCTGGGGACGGCTGACTTCGTCGGTCGAGGCTGTGTTCTCGGCCATCACGACTCCTTGGCGAGCTCGCGCGCTCGCATCTCGGTACGGATCCGGGCGGCCTGACGCTTCACCTGCTTGATCCGGGCGGTGTTCTCGAGCTGGCCGGTGGCCAGCTGGAACCGGAGGTTGAACAGCTCGCGCTTGGAGTCGGCAAGCGACTCGGCGAGCTCGGTGTCGGACTGATCGGTGATCGTGGTCTCAGCCATCGAAGCCGTCCTCCCGGGTGATCACGCGAGCCTTGACCGGCAGCTTCTGGATGGCTCGCTCCATCGCAGACCGGGCGACGGCGTCGTCGGGGTAGTTGAGTTCGAAGATGACACGGCCGGGCTTGACCACGGCCACCCAACGCTCCGGGTTGCCCTTGCCGGAACCCATGCGGGTCTCGGCCGGCTTCTCGGTGACGGGCTTGTCGGGGAACACGTTGATCCAGACCTTGCCGCCACGACGGATGTGGCGGGTCATGGCGATACGGGCGGCCTCGATCTGGCGGGCGGTGATCCAACCCGGCTCGAGGACCTGGATGCCGTACTGGCCGAACGACACCTTGGTGGCGCCCTTGGCCTGTCCGGTGGTGCGACCGCGGTGCTGCTTGCGGTGCTTGACCTTGCGGGGCATCAACATCAGTCGGCGTCTCCCTCTCGGAACTTGTCGTCGCCGCCCTTGTCCTTGAGGGAGGCCTCGATGGCCTCTTCCTCGGCCAGGAGGCGCTCGAACTCGGGATCGGCTTCCTGCACGAGCGGCTTCTCTTCGGTCGCCGGGGCCTCGGCGCCCGCCTTGGGGCGACGCGAGCTCGACACGACGGGCATCGGGGCCTCGCCACCGGCGGCCTCGCCGACGGCCATCGCGGCCTCGCGGGCAGCCTTGTCGTTCTGCGGCTTGTAGGGGAGGATGTCGCCCTTGTACAGCCACACCTTCACGCCGATCCGGCCGGCGGTCGTGTGGGCCTCGCGCAGGCCGTAGTCGATGTCGGCGCGCAGGGTGTGGAGCGGCACCTGACCCTCGCGGTACCACTCGATCCGGCCCATCTCGGCGCCGCCGAGGCGACCCGAGCTCTGGATCCGGATGCCCTTGGCACCGGCCTTCATCGCGTTCTGCACGGCCCGCTTCATCGCACGACGGAAGGCCATGCGACCGGCGAGCTGATCGGCGACACCCTGAGCGATCAGGGCGGCGTCGAGCTCGGGCTGCTTGATCTCGATGATGTTGAGCTTCACGCGGGGGTTGCCCGTGATCTTGCTCAGGCCCTGGCGGAGGCGGTCGGCCTCGGAGCCCTTGCGGCCGATCACGATGCCCGGGCGGGCGGTGTGCACGTCGATCTGCAGCTTGTCGCGGGTGCGCTCGACCTCGATGCGGCTGATCGCCGCGTTGGGGAGCTGACCCATGAGGTAGCTGCGGATCTCCGAGTCCTCGATCAGGTAGTCGCGGTACTCCTGGCGGTCCGCGATCCAGCGGGACTTCCAGTCGGTGGTGACCCCGAGGCGGAAGCCGTAGGGATTGATCTTCTGACCCATCAGGCGTCTCCCTCGGGCTCGTCGGTCGCGGTCTCTTCGGCGTCGGCCTCGTCCTCGGCGGCCTGCTGGCTGGCCGGCTTGGAGAAGCCGGCGGCCTCGGCGGCCTCCTCGGTGGCGAACCACACCTCGGCCTTGGTCCGTCCGTAGAACGGGCTCTCGGGGGTGTGGTAGAGCTTCGAGTCGGCGTTGCCCTTGATCTCGAAGCCCTCGGGCATCTGATCGGGATCGCCGTCGATGAGGGCGTGGCTGCCCTCGCCGTAGGGGCTCTCGTCGGTGGCGTTGACCTCGCCGTCGGCGTCGGAGTCGACCGTGGTGCTCTCGGCCTCGTTCACGGCCTCGTCCTCGGCCTCGTTCTCCTCGGCGGCCTTCGACTTGGCGACACGGGCACGGCGCTGGGCAGCGGCGTCACCCTGGTTGCCGGAGCTCTCGGCCTTGGCCCGGAGGCGGTCGAGGGTCTCGTCGTCGAGGCGGCTGACGATCACGGTGACGTGACAGGTCTGCTTGTGGATACGACCGGCGCGGCCACGGGCCCGAGGACGGAACCGCTTGAGGGTCGGGCCCTCGTCGGCGAAGCAGGCCGAGACGAACAGTTCGTCGACGGCGAGCTCGTCGTTGTGCTGGGCGTTGGCGACGGCCGAGCGCAGGATCTTGCGGATCTCGGCGGCGGCGAGGCGCTCCGAGTAGGCGAGGATCTGGTCGGCTTCGGCCACGTGCTTGCCCCGGATGAGGTCGAGCACGACGCGGGCCTTGGAGGCCGACATCCGCAGGTAGCGGACCTGGGCCTTGGTGCCGGGTCGTTCGTTGGTCTTGGTGCTCATCGGCGCCCCGACTTCTCTTGACCGGCGTGGTAGCGGAAGGTGCGGGTCGGCGAGAACTCGCCGAGCTTGTGACCGACCATCGACTCGGTGATGTACACCGGGACGTGCTTGCGACCGTCGTGGACGGCGATGGTGTGGCCGACCATGTCGGGGATGATCGTCGAGCGACGCGACCAGGTCTTGATCACACGCTTCTCGTTGTTCTCGTTCAGCTCGTCGACCTTCTTCAGGAGATGGTCGTCGACGAACGGGCCCTTCTTCAGGCTGCGCGGCATCGGTTACCTCCGTCCGCCACGGGTCCGCCGGCGGCGGATGATCTGGTCATCGGACTTCTTGCCCTTCTTGCGGGTGCGCCCTTCGGGCTTGCCCCAGGGCGACACCGGGTGGCGACCACCCGAGGTCTTGCCCTCGCCGCCACCGTGGGGGTGGTCGACGGGGTTCATGGCCACACCACGGGTCTGCGGGCGCTTGCCCAACCAGCGGCTGCGACCGGCCTTGCCCACCTTGATGAGCTCGAACTCGGCGTTGCCGACCTCGCCCACCGTGGCCCGGCAGTCGATCGACACGCGACGCATCTCCGTCGAGGGGAGACGCAGGGTGGCGGTGTCGCCCTCCTTGGCCACGAGCTGCACGCTGGTGCCGGCGGAGCGGGCCATCTGGGCGCCGCCGCCTTCCTTGAGCTCGACGGCGTGGACGACGGTACCGACCGGGATGTAGCGCATCGGCAGGGCGTTGCCCGGCTTGATGTCGGCGTTCTGGCCCGACTCGACGGTGTCGCCGACGCTCAGGTGGCGCGGGGCGAGGATGTAGCGCTTCTCACCGTCGTGGTAGTGGAGCAGCGCGATGCGGCAGTTGCGGTTGGGGTCGTACTCGATCGACGCAACGGTGGCGGGCACGCCGTCCTTGTTGCGACGGAAGTCGATCACGCGGTACCGCTGCTTGTGGCCGCCACCGCGGTGACGGGCGGTCTTCCGGCCGTAGTTGTTGCGACCACCGGTGCCCGACTGCTTGGCCAGGAGGCTCTTCTCGGGCTTGTCGGTGGTGATGTCGGAGAAGTCCGAGCTCGTCTGGAAACGACGGCCGGGGCTCGTGGGCTTGCGCTTGCGAATCGCCATCAGTCGGTTCCTCAGCTCGCGAAGAGCTCGATCTCGCCCTCGGAGAGGGTGACGATCGCGCGCTTCTGGTCGGGCCGCTTGCTCCAGGTGTTGTTGCGGCGGTTGCGCACACGCTTGCCCTTGCGGTTCAGCGTGTTGACCCGGGACACGGTCACACCGTCGAAGATGGCCTCGATGGCGTCCTTGATCTCGGGCTTCGACGCCGACGGAGCGACGACGAAGGTGTAGGTGTTGGTGGCCTCGACCTGGAGGTAGGTCTTCTCGGAGACCACCGGGCGGAGGATCACGTCGTGCGGGTCCTTCATCACTGGTCCTCGCTGTCGGTGCTGGTCTGGGTGGAGGGCAGGGTGGCCTCGGAGAACACCACCACGTCGTGGCGGAGCACGTCGAAGGTGTTCAGCTGGTCCGCGGCGAGCACGTGGCACTCCTGCAGGTTGCGGAAGCACTTGGCGGCGGTGACGTCGTCACGGCCGACGACGATCAGGGCCTTGCCCTCGACGCCCATGTCGGCGAGCAGGGTCTTGGCCGCCTTGGTCGACGGGGCCTCGAAGTCCCAGCTGTCGACGACGAAGACGTTGCCCTCGGCGGCCCGGTCCGACAGGGCGGAACGGAGGGCGAGGCGCTTCATCTTCTTGTTGGTGCGCTCGGCGTAGTCGCGGGGCTTGGGGCCGTGGGCGATGCCGCCACCGATCCAGATCGGCGAGCGGGTCGAGCCGGCGCGGGCCCGGCCTGTGCCCTTCTGCTTCCACGGCTTGGCGCCGCCACCGCGAACCTCGGATCGGGTCTTGGTGGAGTGGGTGCCGGCACGCTTGGCGGCCAACTGGGCGTTGACGACCTGGTGCATCACGGCGACGTTGGGCTCGATGCCGAAGGTCTCGGGATCGAGTTCGACGGTGACCTTCTTGACTGCCATCAGGAGCTCGCCTTCTTGACCGCGTTGCGGATGATGACCGTGCCGCCCTTGGGGCCGGGGACGGCGCCCTTCACGAGCACGAGGTCGTTGTCCACGTCGGTCGACACGATCTTCAGGTTCTGGGTGGTGACCCGCTGACCGCCGGAGCGACCCGCCATCCGGGTGCCCTTGAACACGCGGGAGGGGGTGGCGCACTGGCCGATCGAGCCGGGCATGCGGTGGACGAGGTGGGCGCCGTGGGTGGCGCGCTGGCCACCGAAGTTGTGGCGCTTCATCACACCGGTGAAGCCCTTGCCCTTCGAGGTGCCGATGGCGTCGACGTTGTCGCCCGCCTCGAACAGCTCGGCCGTGATCTCCTGGCCGACCTCGTAGGTGGAGACGTCCTCGAGCCGGAGCTCGACGAGCTCGGTGCCCGGGGTGACCCCGAACTTCGCGTAGTGCCCGGCCTCGGGCTTGTTGAGCTTGGAGGCGTCCTTCGTGCCGACGGCCACCTGGATGGCGCTGTATCCGTCGGTCTCCGGGGTCTTGATCTGGACGACCCGGCACGGCGACACCTTGACCACGGTGACGGGGACGACGCGGTTCTCGTCATCCCACACCTGGGTCATGCCGACTTTCTCGCCGACAACGGCTTTCTGTGTCATCTTTCTCTTCCCGTCAGCGGGCTCCCGGTCGGGAGCCGTTCACGTGAACGCTCCGCCTCGGTGCGAGACCCGCCTGCCGGAGTGACCCGGGCTGCTGGCGAGTTCGTGTGCAACGAGTGCGGAGCGACGAACTGGTTGTGCCGAAGGGTTCCAGCGACGACGTCACGGGCCTGTTCGGACCTAGGTTGCTCGGTGCTGCGCAGGGCGGGCCTGG
This sequence comes from Acidimicrobiales bacterium, assembly GCA_052032035.1. Taxonomy (GTDB): domain Bacteria; phylum Actinomycetota; class Acidimicrobiia; order Acidimicrobiales; family SZUA-35; genus JAWSVN01. The sequence goes on from JBPEXC010000107.1 coordinate 23,148, forward strand.
TGCACCGGACCGAGTAAGCCTATGGCGCCACCAGGGGCACCCCAACCCGACGAGGATGGAATCTCACCCAGCGGGTCGATCGGCCGCCGCCTCGGTCGGCTCACTAGCGTTGCGGGATGCCCCAGCCCGGTCGTCGCCGCCGTTCCGCCGCCATCGCCGCCGCTGTGCTGGGCCTGGCCGCCGCCTGTTCCTCGTCGGAGGCCGCCGACCCGTCGCCACCGAGCTCGACCTCCACGACGGCGGTCGAGAGCACCTCGACGACCGCTCCTGACGACGGCGTGCGGTACCGGGACTCGGTGTTTCCCCAGATCACGAGCTCGGTCGGCATCGAGTTGGTCACGGTCGGCGAGGGCGACGAGGCGGTGACGCTGCTGGCCGACGTGTTCGAGCCCGCCGACGACGAGGCCGACGACCGGGCCCTGATGGTGCTGTTCTTCGGGGGTGGGTTCATCGGGGGCGAGCGCGACAGCGTCGGCATGCAGGCCTTGGCGTCGTATCTGACCCGGCACGGGTTCGTCGTGGCCACGGTCGACTACCGGGTGCTCGGACGGGCACCGGTCGACGCCGCCGAGTTGTCGGATGCCGCTCGCCAGGCCGTGTTCGACGGCGCAGCGTCGGTCGAGGCGTTCCGGGCATCGGTCGGCGACGGGAACCCGTGGCGCATCGACCCCGACCGGATCTTCGTCGGCGGGATCTCGGCTGGTGGGATCATCGCTGCCTCCCTCGCCACCGGTGGGGGCAGCTCACCGGCGCCGGAGGCCGAGCTCGGCGAGTTCGGCTCCGTGGCGGGCGCGTTCGTCATCTCGGGCGCAGTGGCGGACCTGTCGGTCCTCGACGCCGACGACGCGCCGCTGTTCGTCGCCCACGAGGAGCTCGACCCGGTCGTCCCGTGCGGGGTGGGCGCCGAGGGCAGCTCGGACACCGGCTCGGTGATCTCCGGGGGCTGTGCCCTGCTCGAGCGGGCCGACGAGGTGGGCTTGGCGGCCGAGGGCTACATCGTCGAGGGCCAGGCCGGCCACGTGATGTTCACCCCGGCCCAGTACGAAGAGTTCCTCGACGCCGC
>JBPEXC010000108.1:0-3650 GCA_052032035.1 Acidimicrobiales bacterium
GGCGCCGCGCTGGCGGTGGTGCTGCCGTGGTTCCCGGCCGCCGTCGGCGCCGGGCTCGCCTACGTGGCGATCGCCGGCACCGCCATGCGGCGTGGTTCGGCGGCCGCGCCCGCCGATTCCGCCGATCTCGGTGAGTCGCCGAGCGAGGTCGAGCGATGATCTCGTTGCTGTTGCGGTGGCGGGCCCAGGCGGTGCTCCTCGTCGTCGCCGCCCTCGCCCCCTACGACGGGCTGCTGATCATCGCGCCGTTGCCCGGCGTGGTCGGGTTCTGGAAGGAGGCGCTGGTGTTCGGCGCCGCCGGGCTCGCCTGGTACCAGCGTCGCCTCCGCCCCAGCTGGCGTGACGAGCCGACCCGGGTCCCGCTGTGGGCCGGCGCCGCGATGGCGCTCACCGCCCTCGCCGTCGTGTCGGCCCTCACCGTCGCGTCGTCGCAGGCTCTCTTCGGGTTCAAGATCGGCTACTTCTACCTCCTGATCCCGCTCGCCCTGTGGTGGGCGCCGATGACGGGCGACGACCGCGACCGGCTGGTGTCGATCCTGATGGCCAACGGGGCGATCACCGCCGTGATCGGCCTGGCCCAGCAGGTGGTGGGCGGCGATCGGCTCAACGCCCTCGGCTACGAGTGGAACGAGACCATCCGCTACAGCGGCGGCTTGCTGCGATCGTTCTCCACGTTCAACCAGCCGTTCCCGTTCGGCTACTTCCTGGCGATCGTGCTGCTGGTGGCGATGCCGGTGGCGCTGGGCGAGCGCGGGCGCCGACGCAACCGATGGTTCCTCGCCGCGAGTCCGCTGCTGGTGATCGCGGTGGCCACCACCGTGGTCCGCGGCGCGATCCTGGCGGTGGTGGTCGGTGGCATCTTCCTCGCCGTGCACCATCCGGTGCTGCGGCGGGTGGTGGTGGCCGTGCCGCTGCTGGTGGCCGTGGCGTTCGTGATCGACCTCTCGAGCTACGTCTCGCTCGACTCCCTCGCCGACCGGGTGTCGGGCTGGGGGATCGAGGTGGTGCAGAGCGGTGTCGAACCGCTCGGTCGGGGGATTGGCTCCACCGGCGCCGCCGCCGAGCGCTACCACGCCGCCGTCGGACTGTCGGCCTACCCGGATCGCCCCCTCGGCGACCGCTACCAGCCCGACAACCACTACGTGAAGATGCTCGTCGAGCTCGGCCCGCTCGGCCTGTGGCTCTTCGTCACGATGCTCGTCGGTGCGCTGCGGGCCGCCAGCCGACGCGAGGCCGACGCACGGGCCCACCGAGAACTTCGCGACGCCGAGTTCGCCCTCGGCGTCAGAGCATCGACGATCGGCGCGATGGCGGCGGCCGTCGTCGCCACGTACTGGGAGATCTTTCCCGCCGACCTCTACTTCTGGATCCTGATTGGAGCGGTGTCATGCACGTCTCGATCGACCCTGCCGCCACCCGGCCCCACCTCGGACCGCGCCTCACCGGCGTCTTCCTCAACGCCCTCTCGCTCCGCCCCGGCGGCAGCGGCGTCCAGACCTATGGCCGAGAGCTCCTCCGCCACCTCGCCACGATGATCGACGTGCCCGTGACCGCTCGCGTGCAGGCCGATGCGCTCGGTGAGCTGCCGTCTGGATTCGCGTCGTCGTCGACGCCGGTGAGCGGTGGGGCCCGTCGCCTGGTGTCGTCGCTCAAGCCGCTCGCCGCGGCCGAGAAGGCAACGCTCGGGTCGGCGGGGGTGATCCACAGTCTCGACGTCGACCTGCCCCTGTTCGGGCCGGCTGCGTCGGTGACCACCGTGCACGACCTGTCGGTCTTCGACGTGCCGTGGGCCCACTCGCCGGTCCGGGCCCGTGGCGAACAGCTCGTCGTCGCCAACGCCATCCGCTCCGCCGACGCGGTGATCGCCGTGTCGGAGTTCACGGCCCGAACGGTGGCCGAGCGGTTCGGTCGGTCGGCGACGGTCACCCCGCTCGCCCCGTCGCCCGACATGGTGCCCCCGAGCGAGGCGGCCATCGAGGCGGTGGTGGCCGCCCACGAGCTGCCCGATCGCTTCGTCCTCCACGTCGGCACGATCGAGCCGCGCAAGGACGTGCCCCGGCTCGCCCGGGCCTGCGAACGGCTCCGGGTGCCCCTCGTGCTCGCCGGCGCCGGCGGCGGCGACGTGCCCCTCGTCGGCGACGTGCGCCGACTCGGCTACGTCGATCGCAGCGACCTGCCCGCCCTCTACGCGGCGGCGTCGGCCGTCGCCTACCCGAGCGTCTACGAAGGGTTCGGACTGCCGCCGATCGAGGCGATGGCGTGCGGGGCCACGGTGGTCGCCACCGCGGTCGGCGCGCTGCCCGAACTCGCCGACCGGGCCCGCCCCGGCGACGACCGCGTCGAGCTGAGCCCGATCCGTCACACCGACACGCTGGTGGCGATGCTCGCCGCCGCCCTCGACGACGCCGACTTCGTGCGCACCCAGCGGCGAGCGTCGGCGACGTTGGTGGCAGGCCTGTCGTGGCAGACGACGGCGGCGACGACGCTCGAGGTCTACCGAGCCGCAGCCGCCCACCGACCGGAGGTCGCCGCATGACCGCCAGCACCGCTGCCACCGCCACCACTGCCGTCCGGCCCACCGACCGTCGATCGGCGGCGTGGCGCGTCGTCTTCGTCGGGGCCACCGACGTCGTGTCCGGCGCCGAACGGGTGATGCTGCGCTACGCCGCGGCGGCGGCCGAGCGCGGGTGGAGCGCATCGGTGGTGGCCCCGAGCGGCAGACTCGGCGCCGAGTGCGTCGAGCTCGGCATCCCGCACCGGGTGTTGCCCGACCTCAAGCTGGGGGAGGGGAGCCGGCTCGCGTCGACCGCCAAGCTCGCCGCCCGCAACCTCGCCGCCGCCCGCCAGCTCCGCCACGCCCTCGGCGCCGCCGACGTCGTGGTCGTCAACTCGCTGATGGCGCTGCCGGCGGTCGTCGCCGCCCGGCCCCGCTGCCCGGTCCACTGGCTGGTCCACGACGTGGTCACCCGCGGCGACCTGCGACGGATCGTGTCGACGGTGTCGCGGGGGATCGACGGCGCGATCGCCGTCTCGGAGGCGTCGGCCCAGTTCCCCCGGAGCCTCGGCATCCCCACCGCCGTGGTCCACAACGGCGTGCCGTTCCCCGACGAGCCGGCGGCGCCCGCCGCCGGTCCGCCGATCGTCGGCATCTCCGGCGTGCTCACCGATTGGAAGGGTCAGGACGTCTTCCTCGAGGCGATGGCCCGGGTGCCCGGCGAGTGGCACGCCGAGGTGCTGGGCGGGGTGCTGCCCAAGGACGGCGACTACGAGGCGAGGCTGCGAGCTCGCGCCGCCCAGGTCGACCTCGACGGGCGGGTCACCTTCCGTGGCCACGACCCCGACCCGGTGGCCGTGATGCGGCGCTGGACGGTGTCGGTGTCGGCCAGCCGCGAACCCGAGGCCGGACCGCTCGTGGTGAAGGAGGCGATGGGCCTGGGGTTGGCGGTCGTCGTCACCGACCACGGCGGGGCGCCCGAGGCCCTGGCCGGGCACGGACTCACCGTGCCGCCCGACGATGCGCCGGCGCTCGCCGCCGCGATCACCCGCTACCTCGGCGACGCCGAGCTGCGGGCCCGCCACGGGGCCGGGGCCCGCCGTCGGGTCGACGAGGCACTGCGGCTGGAGGTGGCAGCCGCCGGGTTCTTCGACGA
>JBPEXC010000109.1:0-8075 GCA_052032035.1 Acidimicrobiales bacterium
CCGATGACGCTGAGGGCGGCGCGCCGGAGGCCGACGGCGAGTCGATCGCCACCTCCGAGCTGGCGCCGGCCGGGGACGGCGCCACCCCCGACGACCGCGCCGACGACGGCGACACCCCCGCCGACCAGGCACCCACCTCGGCCATCGGCAGCGGCGACCAGACCGCCGACGCCGACGGTGGCGGTGCCCCGACGACCACCACGACCCGCGTCGACGGCGTCAGCGCGACGCCGACCGACGCCGCCCGCCCCACCTCGGCCATCGCCGAACCGGCGGCGGCGTCGACAACGGCCGAGGCCGCGGCGACGTTGGCGACGACCGCCGGCGGCGACACCGACGAGACCGCCCTGGTCCGCCAGGTGCAGCGGGCGCTGTCCAACATCCGGCTCAACGCCCGGGGTGAGCAGACCTTCACGATCCGTCTCCACCCCGAGGAACTCGGGTCGGTGACGATCAAGGTCACCACGACCGACGCCGCCGTGCGGGTCGGCCTCGTGACCGACACCGCAGCGGCGGCCGGCGCCCTGGCCAACCAGCGGACCCAGCTCGTCCAGGAGCTGGCCGAGAGCGGCCTCGACGGCGCCAGCGTCGACGTCGCCCACGGTGACGCCTCGTCGGCCGGCGAACGCCAGGGTGACGGCGACGGCGACGACACCGACCAGGCCGGCGGCGGCGACCGCGCCCTCGCCGGCTTCACCCGGGCCGAACGCCGGTCGTTCCGCCCCGGGACCACCGCCGCCACCACGATCGACCTCGACCTGTAGGGACCTGCCGTGACCGACACCGTGACCGCCCTCCAGGGAGCCACCGTCTCCCCCGAGATCAGCGAGTTCTACCGCCCCGAGGACACCGTCGAGGACGGTTCCCAGCTCGACAAGGACACCTTCCTCAAGCTGCTCGTGGCCCAGTTGAAGTACCAGGACCCGCTCAACCCCTCCAACTCCGAGGAGTTCATCGCGACCACGGCCCAGTTCACCACGATCGAGAAGCTCGATCAGATCGCCAAGCAGGGTGAGAACACCGCCCTGATCAACTCGCTGAGCACCGCCGGCAGTCTCGTCGGTCGCTCGATCACCTTCACCGGCGCCGACGGGTTCCCCGTCGACGCCGTCGTCGAACGCAGCCAGCTCCTCGGCGGCGAGGTCGTCCTCGTCACCGAGTACGGCAACGTCGGCCTCAACCAGATCACCGGCGTGGGAGCCCCCGCCGGGACCATCCAGCCCGCCACGGACGGCGGCACCACCCCCGTCACCACGACGACATCGAGCACGGACGCCACCGACGACGAACCCGAGGCATCGCCGTCGACCGAACAGAGCACCACGGTTCCCACCGAGACCTCGTCCACTCCCAACGATTCCGAATCGGAGATCACTGCATGATCCGCTCGATGTACGCGGCCGTTTCCGGCCTCAGCAGCCACCAGACGATGATGGACGTCGTCGGCAACAACATCGCGAACGTCAACACCCACGGCTACAAGAAGAGCAACGCCCTGTTCCAGGACGTGCTCAGCCAGACCATCAACGGTGCCGGCGCGCCGACCGAGGAGATCGGCGGCACCAACCCGGCCCAGGTCGGCCTCGGCGTGGCCGTCACCGCCATCGCCCAGAACATGAGCCAGGGCTTCCTCCAGGTGACGGGGCGCGACCTCGACATGGCGATCGAGGGCGACGGGTTCTTCGTCGTCAACCAGGCCGGCGAGCAGCTCTACACCCGAGCCGGTGCGTTCTTCATCGAAGCCGACGGCCGGCTGGTGACCAGCGACGGCGGCCTGGTCCAGGGCTGGAAGGCCGACGACCGCGGCGAGATCAACACCGCCGCCACGGCGACCGAGATCCGCATCTGGACCGGCGAGAACATCAACCCGGTCCAGACCTCCGAGATCAACTTCGGCGGCAACCTGCCCGGTGACGCCGAGATCGGAGCGCTCCAGTTCGCCGGCCTCAACGTCTTCGACTCCCAGGGCAACGCCATCGCCCTCGACGTCGAGTTCGTCAAGACCGCCGTCGACGAGTGGACCGTCACCGCCACCTACGGCAACCCGGCCACACCGATCACCCTCACCGACAACGTGCTCACGTTCGACGCCAACGGCGAGATCGTGAACCCGGCCGACCTCTCGATCAACATCGCCGCCGGCCAGATCCCCGACGTCGGCGACGTCGAGATCACCCTCGGCGGCGACCAGGACCGCAGGGTCACCCAGTTCGGCGGGTCGCCGTCGATCACCGCCATCTACCAGGACGGGTCGGCCACCGGCACCCTGCAGTCGGTGTCGGTGGGGCGCGACGGCGTGATCGTCGGCGTCTACACGAACGGGCTGGTCCAGCCGATCGCCCAGATGGCGCTGGCCACCTTCAACAACCCCGACGGCCTCGAGCGGGTGTCGGGCTCCAACTGGCGGGCCTCGACCAACTCCGGTCTCGCCCAGGTCGGCGTCGTCGGCACCGGCGGCCGCGGCCTGATGGCGCCGGGCACCCTCGAGATGTCGAACGTCGACCTCGCCGAGGAGTTCACCACCCTGATCCGGTCCCAGCGTGGCTTCCAGGCCAACTCCCGTGTGGTGACCACCTCCGACGAGCTCCTCCAGGAGATCGTGAACCTGAAGCGCTGATCGGGCACCACCCCGCAACGCTCCGGCGCCGACCCGGCGCACGCTGACCCCGCCACTCGAACGACCCCGGCCTCATGGAGGCCGGGGTCGTTCCGAGGCTGGGTCGCAACCACTCTCCGTCCCGCCACGGGACCCGACCGCTCGAGCGACCCACGTGTTCCTCACCCCACCCCGACCCTCCGACGCCGCTGCTCGGCGAGACGACCCGTTCTCGGTGTTCGTCATCGACCCGAGCGAGATGATGCAACTGGCCTGGCACACCGTCATCGACGGACAGCCCGACCTGCTGTTGATCGGCTCGGGGGCCAAGGTGGAGGAGGCCCTGCGGGCGACGACCGAGGGGTGGGCCGATCTGGTGTTGATCAGTCACGACACCGACGGGGCGAATGGTTCGATCCTGGCCGGAGCACTGGCGTCGAGCCGCTGCCCCACCCAGGTGGTGTTCACCGGTCCGCCCGGCGCTGCGCCGGCCGCGACCGACCCTGGCATCGGCGCAGGCGCGCCGATGCCGTTCCTCGACACGGCCCAGCCCGTGCGTGAGCTCGCCGCCGATCTGTCGCGGTTGGTCGACTCGCTCCTCTCCCCCGAGCCGTCACGACCCCCGTCACTGAGGTTGACCACCCCATGAGCGCCCACCATCGCGAACCCCTGCACCCCCGCCCGCCCACGGCCCTCGACACGATCAAGGGGCCGATGCTCCGACTGATCCACCTCGAGACGATCTCGGGCATCGCCCTGATCATCGGCGCGGTGATCGCCGTCGCCCTGGCGACGTCGTCGCTCGGCCACGACGTCGAGGAGTTCTGGCATCAGCACCTCCTGGTCGAGATCGGACCGATCCACCTCGACGAGAGCCTCACCCACTGGATCAACGACGCCCTGATGACGATCTTCTTCCTCGTCGCCGGCCTCGAGATCAAGCGGGAGATGGTCCACGGCGACCTGCGCCAACCGAAGAAGGCGGCCCTGCCGATCGCGGCGGCCATCGGTGGCATGGCGATCCCGGCCCTCATCTACGTCGCCCTCGCCGGCCCGGAGGCGGCCAACGGCTGGGGCGTGCCGATGGCGACCGACATCGCGTTCGCCGTCGGCGTCCTCACCCTCCTCGGCAACCGGGTCCCCAGCAAGCTGAAGATCCTGTTGCTCACCCTCGCCATCGTCGACGACCTCGGCGCCATCCTGGTGATCGCGGTCTTCTACTCCGACTCGATCGACACCACCTATCTCGGCCTGGCCGGGGTGGGGCTGGCCGCCATGGTCGTGCTCAAGCAGCTGAAGGTGTGGTGGATGCCGATCTACGTGATCGTCGGCGCCGCCGTCTGGTACTGGACCTTCGAGTCCGGCGTGCACGCCACCCTCGCCGGCGTCGCCTGCGGCCTGCTCGCCCCGGCGAGCCCCCACTCCCCCGAGACCACGATGGTGAAGGCCAACCCGGAGTCGACCGTCGACGAGCTCAAGGAGATCATCTTCGAGACCCGTGAGTCGGTCGCCGTCACCGATCGCCTGATCCACACCCTCCACCCGTGGACGGCGCTGCTGATCGTGCCGCTGTTCGCCGCCGCCAACGCCGGCGTGAGCGTGGCCCCCGGCAACATCGCCGACGCCGTCGGCTCGTCGGTGTTCTGGGCGGTCTTCGTCGGCCTCGTCGTCGGCAAGCCCCTCGGCATCACCGCCGCCGCCTTCCTCGCCGTGAAGTCCGGGGTGGCCAAGCTCCCCGACGGGATCGGCTGGATGCACATCGTCGGCATGGCGGGCCTGGCCGGCATCGGCTTCACCGTCTCGATCTTCATCTCCGGCCTGGCCTTCGACGACGAGACGATCGTCGGCCACGCCAAGATCGCCATCCTCCTCGCCTCGGTTGCGGCCTCGGTCCTCGGGGCCGGCCTGATCAAGGCGGCGGGCGGCGACGTCGGCGGCGGCGCCGACGTCGAGCGCGACCAGCACGACGACCACGGCCTCACGGCCGAGCAACTCGAGGCGGCAGCGGCCGCCGACGGTTCGCACGACCGCCTCGGTGCGGGTGTGCGAGCGGGCGATACCAACCGCAGGGGCCCCAAGGCCCCGGCCCAGACGGTGCGAGGGACGAGCACCAGATAGAAGGATGGAAATGACGACCGACGTGGCGCACCCCGGCGAGGTGCGAGACGGGGCGCTCGAGGCGTACCTCGTCGACCCCGAGAGCCTGCCGACGCCCCCGGGCATCGTGCTCGAGATCATCCGCAAGTCCGATGACCCCGACGCGTCGATCCCCGACCTGGCGAAGCTGGTGGAGCAGGACGCCGCGATGGCGGCCCGCTTCGTGCAGATGGCCAACTCGGGGCTCTTCAGCCCACTCCACGAGATCAACTCCGTGAGCCGCGCCCTCGGCGTGGTCGGCCTCCGGTCGATCCGTCTGCTGGCGCTCGGAGCCTCGCTCCAGAGCCTGCTCCCGAGCGGCGACATGACCAACGCCAGCTCGGCGGCCCGTCACCGCTCGGTGATCTCGGCCGCCGTGGCCCGCCGCTTCGCCACCCCGAGCGCCGCGGCGGACGCCGACGACGCGTTCCTGTCGGCCCTGCTCGGCCATCTGGGCACGATCGTGGTCGCCACCACCAAGCCAGACCTCTACCTCCGTCACGTCGACGAGGACCGCAACTGGATCCCGATCGCCGGGCAGGAACAGCACTTCGGCTTCCACTTCGACGACCTGGCCGCCGAGCTGATCGACAGCTGGGGCCTCCCCGACCGTCTCGGCGAGGCGATCCGGCGCCGCCATCACCCGATGACCGACGACGCCGGCACCCTCGAGGCGTGTCTCCGCATCGGCCTCCTGGCCGAGGACGTCCTGATCAGCGCCGACCCCGAGGCCACCCGGGAGCTCTTCGAGATGGCCGAGCGGTTCTGCGGCCTCGACGAGGACGCGTGCCGTGAGGTGCTGCTCGAGACCGAGGCCGAGATCGCCGAGACCGCCCAGCTCCTCACCTTCGAGATCCCGCCGGGCGCCGGCCACGCCGAACTGCTGGCCGAGGCGACCCGTCGGATGAACGAGCTGTCGGTCGACACCATGCGAGCCCAGCAGCACAACGAGCAGGCCCAGAACCAGCTCAAGGAGCGGGCCGAGGAGCTCGAGGTGCGGTCCCGCATCGACGCCCTCACCGGGCTGCTCAACCGCGGCGCCCTCGACCAGCTGATCGACGACGAGATGCGACGCCGCATGGTCGCCCCCAACACCGACCTGCTCGGCCTGCTGATCTTCGACATCGACCACTTCAAGGCGGTCAACGACACCTACGGCCACCTGGTCGGCGACGAGATCCTCCGCGCCGTGGGCGCAGCGGTGCAGGACGCCAGCCGTCGGGGCGAGTACGTCGCCCGCTACGGCGGCGAGGAGTTCTGCCTCCTGATGCCCCGCACCGAGATCCACGAGATGCAGCTCGCCGCGGAGCGGATGCGCCGCACCGTCGAGGAGCTCAAGGTCGAGACCGGCAAGGGCCTGCTGTCGGTGACGGTCAGCGTCGGCGGCGCCGCCGTGCGCAACCCCGACCCGTCCGACATCGGCAACCAGAAGCTGCTCGAGCGAGCCGACCGCTGCCTCTACGCGGCGAAGGAAGGCGGCCGCAACCGCGCCGAGATCGACGACCGCGACCGCTGAGGTCGCCGGCCGCCCTCGTTCTCTCTCCGTCTCCCTCTCTCCCTCCCCCTCCAACTGTCTCCCTCCAACTCTCCCACTCTCCTCCACAACCTGTTGCGATCGACGCCAGGACGGCTCATCGATCGACCACGGACCCCCGACCGGCGGGGTCGGGCCGTGCCACCTCCACCACCTCCCACGGACGGGATCATGGATCACCTCGAAACCCTTCTCAGCGACGACGGCCGGCGGCTCGGCGTTCGTCGCGTCACGCCGAGCCGGCGATGGTTCTCGACGTTCACGGTCGCGCTCGTCGCGCACCACCAACGCCAACTCCGCGATGCGGCACCGGTGGAGACGGGGTGGCCCCGCGCCGCGATCCCGGCCGCGATCTCCCCGGAACGGCTCGACGCCCAGTTCAGCCTGATCGACCAGCTCGGACCCGTGCCCGACGACGCCGAGACCAAGAACCTGCGCGACCTGTGTCGACACTTCCGGGCCCGCCTGATCCGTGAGGAGGGTCCCGACCTCGGCCCGCCGCTGCAGTCGGTGTGGGCCGGCTTCGGCTCGAGCGAGCTGCGGCGGCTCGGGCCGCGCCACGCCCAGCACACGATGCTGCGGATCTACAACGCCGCCGACCTCGGCGTGCAGGGAGTGATCGAATTCGAACACCGGGGCTGGGGGCTCCCCCCTCGGCCCGAACCGGTGCGCCTCGCCCTGCTCGCGATCGGTCCGACACCCCCCACCGCCGGCCAGATCGAGGCGATGTTGACCGAGGTGGGCCCACCGCCGGCGCCCACCCGTCGCACCACGCCGCTGCTCCATGACCTCCTCGACTTCGCGGGCACCCGTTCGCCACTCGCCCCGACCGACCAGGACCTGATCGACGTCCTCCACGCCCACGGCCAGCAGGCCGCCCGGTCGCTCGGCACGATCCTGGTGTCGTTCGACGACGCTCGGGTGGTGCTCGGCCGTGACACCGACGCCGTGCGTCGCCGTCAGGCCTGGATCACCGACGCCCCGGCGATCGACTTCGCGGTCGGCGAGCGGCGCCTGGCGACGGTCTGAGCACGACGGTGAGGCGTCCCCCGGGCCGATGCGTCCCCGTGCCAACATGAACGACGTGCGGAACCTCCAACGACGGGCGCTACGGCGCCTCCCGGTCGCGAGCCTCGTGTCGCTCGCCGTCCTGACGGCCTGCGGCTCGTCGAGCACCACCGACAGCACCGGCAGCACCCCGACGGTGGCGGAGACGACGGCGACCAGCACCGCTCCGCCCACCACGGCCGCCACCGAGGCGACCCCCTCGACGGTCGAGTTCGAGTTCCAGAACGATCCGGTGCTCGCCGACCTCCAGCCGATGTTCGACGACTACGCCTCGCTGGTCTCGATCGGGCGCGAGGGCGAGGCCTACGACCGCTACGCCGGACCGGTCCTGCAGACCCGGATCACCCGAGACGACTTCATCGAGGGCAACTCGACCTCCACGATCGACGACCTCGTCGTCTATCGGGCGTTCTGGCTCGACGTCGAACAGACCACCGCCGAGGCGTGGGTGATCTTCACCTCGTTCCAGGGCGCCGACTTCGGACCCGACGGTCAGACGTGCACCGTGTGGGACCTCACCTACACGATGCTGCGGACCGACGCCGGGTGGCAGATCCAGGCCGCCACCAACGGACCCGACTCCCCGAACCCCTGCTGAGCGAGCATTCCGTGGTCGACCCCCGGCTGGCCGCCGCCCTCGCCCCGCCCCGACCGGGGCGGCTCGTGCGCTGGCTCGGCCCGCTCAGCGCCGGGGTGCGGGCGACCGACGAACAGATCCGCGGCCACGCCGCCCACTGGGCG
>JBPEXC010000011.1:0-2494 GCA_052032035.1 Acidimicrobiales bacterium
ACTGGCGGCTCGTGAGCGTCGGGGCCCGACACGGCTGCGCCGTCGACGGGGCCGGCACCCTGTCGTGCTGGGGCAACGCCGGCGTCGGGCAGACCGGTCGCGGCAACGGCGAATGGGCCAATCCGACCGTCGTCGGCGCCGCCGCCGACTGGGTCCAGATGGCGCTGGGCGATCGGACGACGTGCGGGCGTCGCGGCGCAGGAACGCTGTGGTGTTGGGGCTGGAACCAGTACGGCCAGGTCGGGCAGGGCACGGCCGACGACGGCTTCGCCACGCCGACCCAGGTGCAGCCGGGCACGACCTGGCTCGACGTCGGGCTCGGCGAGTACAGCGTGTGCGCCATCCGCAGCGACCGCACCCTGTGGTGCTGGGGGGCGGGGTGGGACGGACAGCTCGGCACCGGCGACGTGGGCACGCGCCTCACCCCGAGCCAGGTCGGGTCGGCCGGCGACTGGGCGTCGTTGGGCGTCGGGCGCAGCCATTCCTGCGCGATCAACCTCGGTGGCGAACTGTGGTGCTGGGGCGGCAATTGGGACGGGCGCGTCGGTGACGGGACGTCGGGCAACATCCGCACGACACCGGTCCGGGTCGGGACCAAGACCGACTGGGCCCAGGTCTCGGCCGCCGGCACCAGCACGTGCGGTGTCGACGACGCCGGTGACCTGTGGTGTTGGGGGTCGGACGCGTGGGGCAAGCTCGGCTCGAACTACGGCGGGTCGTCCAGCGTTCCGGTGGCGATCGACTCGGCGATAGCCAGCGTCGACGTCGGCGACGACCACGCCTGCAGCCTCGATCAGCTCGGGCAGATCTGGTGCTGGGGTCGCAACGACTTCGGCGCGGTGGGCGACGGCACGACGGTGCAGCGAGGCGTGCCGACACTGGTCGCGGGCGGCGTCACCACCTGGCGGCAGCCGTCGGTCGGCTGGAACTACTCGTGTGCGACCCGCACCGACGACACGGTCTACTGCTGGGGCAACAACGTCGCCGGCCAGTTCGGCAACGGCACGACCTCGACGGTCAACACCGCCCCGGTCGCCCTCTACGGCGGCACGGCGGCGGTCGAGGCGGCGAGCGGGCGGGCCCACACGTGCGGGATCGCCACCGGCGGCAACCTGGCGTGCGCCGGCATCAACGACTGGAGCCAACTCGGCTACGCGTCGCTGACGACGGCCCCGACCGCGGTCGCCGGCGGTGCCGGGCCGTGGGCTCGATAGCCGACGACCGGAACGCCGCCTCCAGGAACGCCGCTGTGTCAGGTGCGGGGCGCGGTGAGCGGCCAGGGGCGTTCGCGTTCGACGGCGAGGGCGACGTCGAGCAGGAGTGGCTCGGCGTGGTGGGCGGCGAGGACCTGGAGCCCGATCGGGAGCCCGTCCGAGCCGGTGCCGATCGGAATCGAGATCGCGGGGTTGCCGTAGATGTTCGACGGGATCGTGAGGGCGCCATGGTTGCCGAGGGACGCCTCCTTGCCGCCGAACACGCCCGGCATGTGGGTGTCGGCGCCGAAGGCGGTGTGGGGGTTGGTCGGGGCGAACACGAGGTCGGCGTCGGCGAACATCGCCGCCATCGCCTCGTTGAGCGCCACCCGCTCTTTCTCGGCTCGGGCGGCGGCGGCGAGGTCCCAGCGTTCGATCCCTCGTTCGAGACCGACCCGCATCGGGCCGGTCAGGTCGGCGGCCCGCTCGGGCCACCGGTCGCCGAGTTCGGCGAGCAGGCCGACGGTGCCCGTCATGCCCCACACGCCGACGGGGGCCCGGACGGCCGTCACGTCGCCGACGCGACGCAGACCGAGGAGGTCGATCAGCCAGGTCGCCGCTTCGTCGACCGCAGCGAGGGTCTCGTCGGCGACGACGGCTCGCCCGAGGTCGCCGACCACGGCGGCCGTCCTCCCCCGGAGCCCGTCGAGGTGCGACCCGAGGCCGGCCTCCCAACCCTCGACGCGGGGAAGGCTGAGCGGATCGTGGGGGTCGAAGCCGTTCTGGACGTCGAACCACCGGGCGGTGTCGCGCACCGAGCGGGAGACGCAGCCCGACACCGAGGTGAGGTTGCCCGGTCCGACGTGCGGACCCCTCGGCACCCGGCCCCAGGTCGGCTTGAGGCCGACCAGGCCACAGAAACCCGCCGGGATGCGGATCGAGCCGCCCCCGTCGCTGGCGGTGGCGAGGGTGAAGAGGCCGCCGGCCACGCCGGCGGCCGACCCGCCCGACGAGCCGCCAGGAGTGTGAGCGCGACCCCACGGGTTGCGGGTGGCGCCGTGGAGCTTGGTGAAGGTCCGGTTGACCCCGCCGAACTCCGACGAGGTGGTCTGGGCGACCGCCACCGCACCGGCGCCGAGGAGCCGCTCGATCTTGGTCTGGGTGAAACCGGCGACCCGGTCGGCGAGGGCGAGCGACCCCTCGGTGAGGGGCCAGCCCTCCACGTGGTCGAGTTCCTTGATCCCCATCGGCACCCCGCCGAAGGGCAGCGACACGTCGGCGGCGGCCGCCGCGGCCCGGGC
>JBPEXC010000110.1:0-15455 GCA_052032035.1 Acidimicrobiales bacterium
CCGACCGACCACCTCGCTCGGTGGCGACGGGACGAGCTCGTTCAGCCCCGCAGGACCGCCTTCTGCCGCTTGGCGACCGCCTTGACGATCGCGGCCCGGGTCGACGCCACCTCGTCGTCGGTCAAGGTGTGGTCGTCGGCCTGCAGCCGCAGGCGGTAGGCCAGCGAGCGGGTGCCGGGATCGAGGCTGTCGCTGCGGAAGACGTCGAACAGTTCGACGTCGACCAGCAGGGCGCCGGCGGCCTTGCGCATCGACCCGATCAGGTCGGTGGCGGCCACGTCGTCGGGCACCAGGAAGGCGAGGTCGAGGTCGCTGGAGGGGTAGCGCGACACCGGCTTGGCGGCGGTGACACCGACCATCGCCGGCACGAGCGGGGCGACGGCCACCTGGAGCCAGGCGACGCGTCCCTCGATGCCGTAGGCCTCGAGGGCGTCGGGCGACACCTCCCCCACCTCGCCGATCGTGCGACCGCGGAAGACGACCTCGGCCGCCCGCGTCGGATGCAGGCCGGCTCGTTCACCGTTCTGGATCCGCAGCGCGGTGTCGAGGCCGAGCTCGGCGGCGAACCGCTGGAGCAGGCGGACGGCGTCGGCGGCGTCGTGGCCCACGAGTGCGGCCCCCAACCACTCCTGCTCGTCGGGGAGCTCCCCGTCGCCGGGCAGGTAGACCGAGCCGACCTCGAACAGGCGGACATCGGTGGCGCGGTGCGACTGGTTGTAGGCGATCGCCTTGAGCAGCCCGGGCAGGAGGGAGGTGCGCAGCAGCGACTCCTCGGCCACGAGCGGGTTGGTCAGCGAGATCGCCTCCTCGGCGAGCCCGGCTCGCGCCAGATCGCCGGGGGCGAGGAACGGCAGCGGCAGGGCTTCGGCGCAGCCGGCACCGACCAGGGCGGCCTTGATGCGGCGCCGGGAGCGCTGCAGGTCGCTGAGCCCGCCGGTCTGATCCGGGGTCGGGACGCGGCGACCCGAGAGGTCGTAGCCGCGGTGCCGGCCGATCTCCTCGATCACGTCCTCCTCGATCGAGGAGTCGGGCCGCCAGGTGGGGACCCGCACGACCAGCGCCGGATCACTGGCTCCGTCACGACCGACGGTCTCCCGGCCGACCTCGGTGAACCCGATCGGCTCGAGCAGGGCGGCCATCGCGTCGAGGTCGAGCTCGGCGTTGAGCAGCAGGTTGGCCTTCGAGGCCCGGACCCGCACCTCGGGGGCCTCGGGCAGCGTGCCGACGGCGATCTGGGTGCCCTCCGCGATGGTGGCGCCGCAGATCTCGACCGCGAGTTCGCAGAACCGGTCGAGGGCGGCCTCGATCCCCATCGGGTCGACGCCGCGCTCGAAGCGGGTCGACGCCTCGGAGCGCAGGTTGAGCCGACGCGACGTCTTGGCGATCGTCATGCGGTCCCACACCGCGGCCTCGAGCAGCACGGCGGTGGTGGCGTCGCTGATCTCGGTGGCGGCGCCGCCCATCACGCCGGCGAGGCCGATCGGGGTGTCGTCGCCGTCGACGATCAGGCCGTCCGCAGCGGTGAGGTCGCGGGTCTGGTCGTCCAGGGTGACCAGCTGCTCGCCGTCGCGTGCCATGCGCACCCCGAGGGTGGCGCCGGCGACGGTGTCGAGGTCGTAGGTGTGGTTGGGCTGGCCGCGCTCGAGCATCACGTAGTTCGAGATGTCGACGATCGGGCTGATCGAGCGCATCCCGGCGGCTTCGAGCCGCTGCACCATCCAGCCGGGGCTGGTGCCGCCGGCGACGTCGTCGAGGACGCGGATCCCGAAGCGGGGGCAGAGGTCGGCGTCGTCGATGCGGACGGAGGCGCGCTCGTCGACCGCTGGTGTGGTCGGGGTCGGCAACGTCGGCGCGGGCACCTCGAACGCCACGCCGAGCTTGGCGGCGAGGTCGCGGGCGACGCCCATCACCGAGAGGGCGTCGGGCCGGTTGCCCTCGACGTCGATGTCGAACACGACGTCGGTGGTGCGGCCGAACACCTCGGCCAGCGGGGTGCCCAGGGCGGGTTCGCCGTCGAGCAGGAGGATGCCGTCCGCGTTGCCCCCGAAGTCGTCGGGCAGGCCGAGCTCGCCGGCGGCGCACAGCATGCCGTTCGAGAGCTCGCCACGGAGCTTGCGCTGGGCGATCTCGAGCCCGCCCGGCATGGTGGTGCCGAGGGTGGCGAGCGGGATGCGATCGCCGACGCTCATGTTGAACGCACCGCAGCAGATCTGGAGTGGCTCCCCCGCTGGGGTCGAGCTGCCGTCGGCGGCGACCGCTCCCCCGGTGTCGACGTCGACCAACTGGATCTTGTCGGCCTCGGGGTGGGGCCGCAGGCCGAGGACCTCGGCCACGACGATGCCATCCCACTCGTTGCCGACGCGCTCGACCGACTCGACCACGAGGCCGATCGACGTCAGCACGTCACCGAGTTCCTCCGGGCGGTCGGCCAACTCGCCGAACCCACCGGGCACGAACTCTTCCATCCAGCTCAGCAGCACCTTCATCGCGTCGTCCTCGTTCCGTCTCTCTTCGTCTCGTCGTGTCGTCGTGTCGCGTCAGAACTGCGACAGGAACCGGACGTCGTTGTTGTACATGTCGCGCAGGTCGGAGACCCCGTACTTCATCATCGCCAACCGGTCGATGCCGAAGCCGAAGGCGAAGCCCGACCACTCCTCGGGGTCGATGCCGCCGGCCCGCAGCACGTTCGGGTGGACCATGCCGCAGCCGCCCATCTCGAGCCACGTGCCGTCGCCCATCTGGATGTCGAACTCGGCCGACGGCTCGGTGAACGGGAAGTAGTTGGGGCGCAGCCGCGACGTGAAGTCGGTGCCGAAGTAGGCGGTGACGAAGGCGTCGATCGTGCCGGCCAGGTCGGCGAGCGAGATGCCCTTGTCGATCACGAGCCCCTCGATCTGGTGGAAGACCGGCATGTGGGTGGCATCAGCGGTGTCGCGCCGGAACACCCGGCCGGGGGCGACCACGTAGATCGGCGGTTCGGCGTCGAGCATCGTGCGGATCTGCACCGGGGAGGTGTGGGTCCGCAGCAGCGTCGATCCGGGGGCGCCGTGGTCGACGTAGATCGTGTCGAAGCCGTCGCGGGCCGGGTGGCCGGGCGGGATGTTCAGGGCGTCGAAGTTGTGCCAATCGGTCTCCACGTGGGGCCCCTCGGCAACCCGGAACCCCATGCCGACGAAGACGTCCTCGAGGGCGTCCCAGGTCTGGCTGATGATGTGGCGGTGGCCGACCGGCAGTTCGCCGGTGACCTCGGTGAGGTCCATGCGCTCGGCGTCGTACTGTGCGGCCCGAGCACCGGCCGCCAGGTCGCCGCGGCGGGCCTCGACGGCGGCCGCCACGGCGTCGCGGGCCTCGTTGATCGCCTTGCCGGCGCCGGCCCGCTCGGAGGGGTCGAGGGCGCCGATGCCCTTCTTCGCCTCGGCGACGAAACCCTTCTTTCCCAGGGCCGATCGCTCGACACCGTCGAGGGCGTCGAGGTCGGGGGCGGCGGCGATCGCAGCGAGGGCGTCGTCGACGGCGCTGCGCAGGGATTCATTCATGGTCACAACCTGAGGGCAAGGGACGGAGGAGGCACGTCGATTTCGGCCGACGAGCAGGGGGAACGGGGATCATCGTGTGAGGGTCATCGTGTGAGGGTCACCGCGCCGACGAAGCGGCGTTGCGACGCTGCTGGGCGCTTGCGAAACACAGGATGGCACCGGCGGCGGCGACGTTCAGTGATTCGGTCGGCCCATCGAGGGGGATCGTGACGGCGTGGTCACAGGCTGCGACCTGGCCCGGCGACAGGCCGTGGGCCTCGCTGCCGAGCACGAGGGCGGCGGCGCCCAGGTCGACGCCGTCGTAGGCGGGAGCGGCGCGATCGACGACGGTGGCGACGAGGCGCCGACCACTGGCGACGATCGCGGCGACGACCTCGTCCCAGGGAGCGCTGACGACGGGGAGCCGGAACACGGCGCCGGCGGCGGCTCGCACCACCTTCGGGTTCGTCGGGTCGATGGCGCCCCGGGCGGCGGCCGAGGTGTCCGCCGTGTCGTCGGGCCCCGTGACGCCGGTGGCGCCGGCGATCACGACGGCGCCGTAACCGGCGGCCTCCGCGGTGCGCACGAGGGTGCCGACGTTGCCCGGGTCGGCCAGTTCGGCCAGCACGAGCACCGGCCGTGCGGCGTCGATCGAGCCGAGCAGGTCCGCGACGGTCCGGTCATCCGGCCAGGCGACCTCGGCGGCGACCGGCCGTGGGGCGACCGTGTCGAGCACCGAGCCCAGGGCCCCGGCGGCGACCGCCACCAGCTCGACCCCCGCCTCGCGAGCGAGAGCGATCGTCTCGGCGGGCGCGTCGGGCTCGGCGTAGAGGGCCACCACGTCGAGCGGTGAGGCGATCGCCTCGGCCACGAGCACGGGCCCTTCCACGACGAAGGCCCGCTCGGTGGAGCGGGCCCGACGCCGGGTCACGAGCCGCCGGAGGCGCTTGAGTCGCGCGCTCCGGGGCCCGATCCCGGCGGATTCGTTCGTCACGGTCACGAGCGTGGTGCTTCGGTCCCGTGGCGTCGTGGGTCGACCCGGTGGGTCGCGGTGACGCTCAGGCGGCGTCGGCCGAACCGGCCGACGCAGCGTTGGCGGCCTCCACCAGAGCGGTGAAGGCGGCGGGGTCGGTGATGGCGAGATCGGCGAGGATCTTGCGGTCGACCTCGATCCCGGCGGCCTTCAGGCCCGAGATGAAGCGGGAGTAGGTGGTGCCGTTCTGGCGGCAGGCGGCGTTGATCCGCTGGATCCACAGCTTGCGGAACTCACCCTTGCGGGCCCGGCGGTCGCGGTAGGCGTAGTTGCCCGAGTGCATGACCTGCTCGTTGGCGGCCCGCACGGAGCGGCTCTTGTTGCCGTAGTAGCCCTTGGCCCGCTCGAGCGTGGAGCGGCGACGCTTCTTGGAGTGGACGGAGCGCTTGACTCGTGCCATGACGTGATCTCTTTCTGCTCGAAGGGAGGGTCAGCTCGACAGGAGCTTCTTGATGCGGGGGGTGTCGGCGGCGGTCACTTCGTGCTCACCACGCAGACGACGCTTGCGCCGGCTGCTCATCTTGGAGTTGAAGTGGTTCAGGTTGCGCTGACGACGGCGAACCTTGCCGGTCCCGGTCACCTTGAAGCGCTTCTTGGCGCCCTTGTGGGTCTTCTGCTTTGGCATTGCTGCTCTCCTTGGAGCGGAACCCGGCCACCGGCGCGGACACCGGTGGCCGTGATTCGGGTCTTCAGATCGGTGCGCTCGCCGCCGTCGGGGGAACGCGCTGGTGGATGTTCAGTCGTCGGTGGAGTCAGCGGCGTCGTCGGCGTTCTCGGCCTCGGCGGCTGCCTTGGCGTCGCGCGCCTTCTTCTGCTGCTTCTTGGCGTCGGGGCCGAGCACCATCGTCATGTTGCGTCCGTCGAGGCGTGGGTACGCCTCGACCTTGGCGATGTCGTCGGTGCGTTCGGCGATGTCGTCGAGGATCTTGCGACCGAGCTCGGGGTGGGTCACCTCACGACCACGGAACATGATCGTGATCTTGACCTTGTGCCCCTGGCTGAGGAACTTCTCGACCTTCTTGGTCTTGGTCTCGAAGTCGCCCCCGCCGATCTTCGGCCGGTACTTCATCTCCTTGACGGTGACGTGGCTGGCCTTCTTGCGGGAATCCTTGGCCCGTTGCGCCGACTCGTACTTGTACTTGCCGTAGTCCATGATGCGGACCACGGGAGGATTGGCCTTGTCGGCCACCTCGACGAGATCGAGTTCGAGTTCACGAGCGAGGCGCAAGGCCTCGGGCATCGGCTTGATTCCGAGCTGATCACCGTTGGGGGCGATCAGCCGCACTTCGCGAGCACGGATCCGTTCGTTGATCCGTGGCTCCTGGCTCCCAGCTATTGTCGACTACTTTCCATGCAGGCGGAGTTCCTTCCGGCGGGTGGTTGGGCTGGCGTCGAGTCGAAGGACTCGACACGCCGTCGAAGAAGAGACACCACGTGACCGGATGCGAACGCTCGCAAGCGTTCGCCGCTCGGCATGGACCCGGCTCACTGGCGCTCGCTCCGAGGGGTGAACCTGGGGGCGAGCTGCTGCGGCCGGGTGGGGCGCAGACCCTCTTCTTGTCGGACAGCCTCTGAGCCTACCAGGATCCGATAGGTTCGCGGACATGACGCTGTGGACCCCCGATGGCGAGCACCCGATCGACCCCGCCACTTCGACGGCCGGCGCCCCCGACGGGGCGCCCGCCGACCTCTCCCCCGAGCAGGAGGAGCAGGCCAGGGAGATGGCCCGACAGATGTCGGAGGCCCGAGCCCAGCTGCTCGAGACCGAGGTCTCGACCGTCGTGGCCAACCACGCCCTCGGCCTCTACGAGTTGGCGGCGATCCACATCACCGCCGAGGATCCCGACCTGACCGAGGCCCGCCTCGCCGTCGACGCCATGGCCGCGCTCGTCGACGGCCTGCGCGGCCGGCTGGGCGAGGTCGAGGCCAATCTCGACGAGGCGCTCCACCAGATCAAGCTGGCGTTCGTGCAGCGGGTGCAGGCCCAGAAGCAGGCTGCGTCCGACGACGCAGGCGACGACGCCGAGGCCGACACTGCGGCCGGCACCCGGGACTAGCCGGTCGGCGCGTCCTCGGTGGTCGCCGGCAACGGCGCGTCGAGGGCGGGGAGTTCGAAGGACCGATTCAGGACCGGGGTGATCGTCGCGGCCTCGGCCGGACGGTGGAAGTGGAAGCCCTGGATCAGATCGACCCCGAGGTCGCGCAGGACGGCGACCTGCTCGGCGTCCTCGACCCCCTCGGCCACGACCTCCATGCCGACCGAGTCGGCCAGGGCGACGATGGCGGTGATGATCTTGCGGTCGACCGGGTCGGGCACCACGTCGATGACGAACGCCCGGTCGATCTTGAGGGTCGAGACCATGTCGAGCCGCTTCAGCTGCCCGAGCGACGCCCGACTCGTGCCGAAGTCGTCGATGGCGAGCTTGATGCCCATCTCGACCAGGGTGTGGAGCACGGTGAGCCGGTGGTCGAGACGGTCGACGATCAGTTCCTCGGTGATCTCCAGTTCGAGCTGGCTGGGAGAGATGCCGGTCTCGGCGAGCACCCGGCGCACGGTGTCGACCAGCGACACGTCGATCAACTGCCGCTCGGCGACGTTGACCGACACCATGATCTCCCGTCCCACCGCAGCGCTCCACAGCGCGGCCTGGCGACAGGACTCGCGCAACACGTGCTCGCCGACGTCGACGATCAGCCCGGACTCGGCGGCGACCGAGAGGAACGCACCGGGCGGCACCATGCCGCGCTCCGGGTGCTTCCACCGGACGAGGGCCTCGAGCCGATCGACCTCGCCGGTGTCGACGTCGACGATCGGCTGGTAGTGCACGACGAGCTGCCCGGTCCGGATCGCCCGGCGGAGCTCGCGCTCCACCTCGAGACGGGCCACGGCCTGCTCGCGGAGTTCGGTGTCGAACACCTCGTAGCGCGACCCGCCCTTCTCCTTGGCCAGGTACATGGCCAGGTCGGCGTCGCGCAGCAGGTCCTCGGCGGTCGCCTCCCCCTTCGCGACATACGCGATGCCGACCGACGCCGAGATCATCTGGGACGACTCGTCGCTGAGGATCGCCGGCTCCTTCAGCACGTCGAGCACCCGGTCGGCGAGGGCGGTCAGATCGGAAACGGCGGGCACGTCGTCGGAGACGATCACGAACTCGTCGCCGCCGAACCGACCGACGACGTCGCCGTCACGGGTGATCGAGCGGAGCCGCTCGGCGACCACGCACAACACCTCGTCGCCGGCGCTGTGGCCGATCGAGTCGTTGACGACCTTCAGCCGGTCGAGGTCGAGGAACAGCACGCCGACCAGGTCGCCGCCGCGCCGATCGGTGAGTTCCTCGTTGAGCCGATGGGTGAGCCCCGATCGGTTCAACAGGCCGGTGAGGTCGTCGTGGCGGGCGTCGTACTCGCTGCGTTCGAGTCGCCCGAGCGTGATGGCGTGGCGTCGGGTCGACCTGGCGACGGCGCCGCCGATCCCGGTGAGCAGCAGGCCGATGCCGAGGGCGATCGTCGAGCTGCGACGGGGCACGTCCAGGCCGCCGTCGTAGCCCTGGATCGAGATGCGAGCGTCGCTCAAGGTGAACACGACCGGGCTGCCGACCGGCTCGCCGACGAGGTCGGGGTCGGTCTCGCCCATGACCCCGCCGGGGGTGGTGTCGGAACCGTCGACGGTGACGGTGAGCGCGACCAGGCCGTCGTTGCGATCCGCCACCCGCTCGAGCACGGTCGCAAACGAGAGTCGGCTGACCAGGGCGGCCGAGCCATCGTCGCCGATCGCGCCGAGGACGGTGAGGCTGCCGCCGTCCATCTCCTCGGCGAACAGGGGTCCGGTCGTCTCACCGGCGAGCACGAGGGTCTGTCCGGCGGCGAGGGCGTCGGTGGTGAGCGCACCGAGCAGGGCGGAGTCGACGAGGTCGAGCTGGCTGCCCTCGAGGGCGGGGTCGGCCGCACCGAAGGATCGGGCGATCGTGGCCCGTGCCCCGTCGAGGTCGAGGACGACGATCTCCTCGCCGGCAAGGCCGACGGACCCGAGGTAGCGGGTGAGGCTGGCCTCGGGCGGATCCGGGTCGGCGTCGAGGAGGGCCCGCAGGGCGTCGAACGAGCTGACCGAGCGCTCCAGGGTCGACTGCAGGTCCGAGGTCTGCGCCAACACGTCGCGCTGGCGGTCCAGCTCGGCCTGGTCGGTCTCCACCGACCGGAATCCCAGCCAGCCGACCAGGGACAATGCGAGCCCGATGCCGACGACGAGCGCCGTCAGCGGGGCGCGACGCGACCAGGGTCCGGTGGGCGGGAGGTCGTCGATGGCAGCGGCCACCCGTTCCGATCGGCGGTCGAGGCCCGGAGTTGAAGGTCGACCTCACTCCACCGCACGAGTTCGGAGATCCCCGACCCGGGCGTCCGCAATCGCACGGAGCAAGCCCTCCGGGGTGAAGGGCTTGCGGAGCAGGGCGAACTCCCCCTCCTCGACCCCGTGGCGGATCAATGTCTCGCCGACGTAGCCCGAACAGACGACGACCCCGCCCCCGTGGCGCCGTCGATACCGGTCGATCACCTCGCCGGCTCGGGCGCCGGTCATCACGACGTCGGTGCACAGCACGTCGATCGTCCCGCTGGCCGCTGCGTCGATCGCGGAGATCGCCTCGTCGCCATCCGAGGCGGTGACGACGTCGGCGAACGCAGCGCCCAGCACCCGGCCCGCAGCCTCGAGGACATCACCGTTGTCGTCGACCATCAGGACCCGAGTACCCGTGAGGTCGACCTCGTGCGACCGCCCGGCGTCTCCGAGGACGATCTGGGGCTCACACTCCGGGAACAGGATCCGAACGGTCGTCCCCTCGTCAGGCGCGCTCTCGATCGACAGGGTGCCACCGACCGCCTCGGCGATCACGGCGACGGTCGCCAAACCCAGACCTGTCCCTCCCGCCTCTGCCTTCGTCGAGAAGAACGGCTCGATCGCCTGCGCTGCGACCTCGGGCGTCATGCCCACCCCCGTGTCGCGCACCTCGAAGCAGATCCATCCCTCCGAACGTCGTACCTCGCGTCGAGCCCCGACCATCAATCGCCCACCGTCGGGCATCGCCTCGCACGCGTTCATGGCCAGGTTCACCACGACCTGACTCAACTGCGACGGATCGATCCGGCACCACATCCCAGCGGCGACGTCGACCTCCAGCACCACGTTTCGGGCGGTCACGAACTGGAGCATCGCTGCGTTCGCTTCGAGGAAGCGGCCGAGTTCGACCGGAACCGGCGTCGCGGTGTCGCGGCGGGCCAGCAGGAGCAGCTGACGAGTGAGCGACGACGCCTGGTCGACGGCGAGATGGATCGCACCGGCGGCGTTGCTGCGCTCCACCGGGTCATCGCTGACAGCGGCGATCGAGCTCCAGGACGACACGACGGTGAGCTGGTTGTTCACATCGTGTGCGAGTCCGGCAGCCAGGCGGGCCAGCAGCTGCATGCTCTGCGCCCGGGTCAGTTGCAGCTCCGCGTCGTGGCGGCGTTGCTCCTCGACCGCGGCCCTCCGGCGGGTGGCCTCGATGCTCTCGACGACGTGCACCACGGCGCTCGCGAGGATGCTGATGAGGATCAGCGTGATCACGGTCGACCGGAACCAGGTCACCCCGGACGCCGGCGAGATGTCCGCCGGGTCGGGAAGGGGCAGCACGCCCTGCACCATGCCGACCGCGATGCCGGACGCGAGGCAGCCGACGGCGAGGATCGTCAGGTACATCGCCCGGCGACCGAGCAGGA
This sequence comes from Acidimicrobiales bacterium, assembly GCA_052032035.1. Classification (GTDB taxonomy): domain Bacteria; phylum Actinomycetota; class Acidimicrobiia; order Acidimicrobiales; family SZUA-35; genus JAWSVN01. The sequence goes on from JBPEXC010000110.1 coordinate 10,297, forward strand.
GCCCGGCGAATGCCACCGCCGACGCGAACCCGATCCCCGGTCCGCTCATCGAGCCGAGGATGAGGTACCCGACCACGCCGATGAGGAGGAACGTTGCGACGACTGCGACGGAGCGCACCCGGTCGCCGACTCGTCGCATTGCGAGCGCCACCAAGCCGAGCGCGATCACGAGGCCCGCCGAGGTCAGCACCGCCCTCGTCGTAGAGGTGCTCGTCGCGATCGTGATCGGCAGGTAGGCGACGAGCGTCAGGACGACGGTCAGCGTGAGGAGCCGACGGCTCAGCGGTTCGCGCCAGGCATCGGATGCATCGCTCCGGAACAGCCAACTCACGGGCTCGTTCGCCCCTTCCACGACTCGACCATGGGATCGTCCGCCTCCCGCCCGCGGGCCGGGAGGTGACGGGAGGTTAGCCAGCGGATGGAGCTGCATGCCGAGCGACCGACACATTGCACCCTGCCGGTCGCATCACCCGGGGGATGCGGCCGTAGCGAGGGCCGCCGACGAGGCCGCTCAGCCCGGGGAGACCGGGCGGACGCCGAACGCCTCCCAAGCGCCGGGGCCGGCCGCTCGAACCTGGAACACCACGGCGGTCCCGGGGTCGATCTCGCGCGAACCGTCGGCGATCGCCGTGCAGTGGAACGTCCAGGTCGGGGCGCCGGGGTCGCGTTCGCCGGTGGCGTCGTCCGCTCGCACGGTGCCGAGGCCGGCGTCGGAGTCGTAGGCGGTCACCCGCCCGAAGCGGAGGCGTTGCTGCACCGCTCGGATGCTAGTGGGGTCGGTCGCCGGCGAGGAGCTCGATCGCGTGGGGCAGCACGTCGATCACCGCCTCGATCGTCTCGACCGTCCCCTTGGTCGACCCCGGCGTGTTGAGGATCAGGCAACGCCCTCGGGTGCCGGCGATCGCCCGACTCAGCCGACCGAGCCCCTTCGGGTTGCACAGCCGCATCGCCTCGGCGAGCCCGGGCGCCTCCCGATCGATCACGACCTTGGTGCCCTCCGGGGTGAGGTCGCGGGGTCCGAAGCCGGTGCCGCCGGTGGTGACGATCAGCCCCTGGAAGTCCTCGCAGGCCTCGATCAGGGTGTCGCGCACCGACTCGACGCCGTCGGGGATCTGACGACGGTCGACGATCTCCCACCCGGCCTCGGCCAGGCGAGCGGCGAGGGCTTCCCCCGACGCGTCGTCCCGGGTGCCGGCGACGACGCCGTCGGAGCAGGTGATGACCTTGGCGAGCAACGAGCGTTCCATGTCCCGCAGTCTGGCCAATAGCGTGGGCAGATGACCAACACCCCGCCCGAAGAGGTCCCGCGGTTGCGGCTCGAGACGATCGCCGTGGCGGCCGGTCGGCCCCACGGGCCGGGAGCACCCCTCAACGCCCCGATCGTGGCGGCGTCGACCTTCGAGGCCGGCGCCGGCGGCGAGTACAGCCGGGGCGACGGGACCGATTCGGTGCGCGCCCTCGAGGAGGCGGTCGCCGCCCTCGAGGGCGGGACTCGGGCCCTGGCGTTCGCGTCGGGCATGGCGGCGATCTCGGCCGTGTTCGACCGCCTCGACCCGGGCGCGCGGGTCGTCGTGCCCGCCGACAGCTACCAGGGTGTGGCGACCGTCGTCGCCGATGGCGAGCGACGCCTCGGCTGGGAGGTCGTCCGACTGGCCAACGCCGACACCGAGGGCTGGCTTGCCGCCATCGAGGGCAGCGACCTCGTGTGGCTCGAGTCGCCGTCGAACCCGCTGATGGAGGTGGCCGACGTGCCGGCGATCTGCGCCGGGGCCCGAGCCGCCGGGGTGCGGTGCGTGGTCGACAACACCTTCGCCACCCCCCTGCTGCAGCGCCCCCTCGACCACGGCGCCACCGCGTCGGTCCACAGCGCCACCAAATACCTGGGCGGCCACAGCGACCTGCTCGCCGGCGTGATCGTCACCGACGACCCGGCGTTCGCCCTCGAACTCGACCACCGGCGTACCTACGGGGGCGCCATCATCGGGGCCCTCGAGGCGTTCCTCACGCTCCGTGGCCTGCGAACGCTGCCGCTACGCCTGGGTCGGGCCCAGGCCAACGCCCGCACCCTCGCCGCACGACTGGCCGAACACCGAGCCGTCACCCGCGTCCGCTACCCGGGGCTCGAGGGCGACCCCGGCTTCGATCTCGCCCGTCGGACGCTCGCCGGCCCGGGGGCGATGCTGAGCTTCGAGACGGTCGGCAACGCCCGCAGCGCCGACATCCGCGTGTCGCGCCTGCGCCTGGTGCGAGCCGCGACCAGCCTGGGCGCGGTCGAGACGACGATCGAGCGGCGGGCCAAGCTCGTCGGCCAGGAGCACATCCCCCCGACCCTGCTGCGGCTCAGCGTGGGCTGCGAGCACGTCGAGGACCTGTGGGCCGACCTCGACCAGGCCCTCAACGGGCTCGTCAACGAGCCGGAGAGCGACCACTGACGAACGCCGACGCAACCGCTCGGCTGGTGCCGCTCGGACTCCGGCTGCTCCAGCCGGGGTGGACCGACCGCGTGCCGTCCCCGCCGTACGACGCCCTCACGCCGACCGAGCGCGCGGCCTGGGTGGCCGCCAACCCCGACAGCTACCTGGCGGTCACGCAGGGGCCGGAGGGAGCCGACGACGCCGAGGTCGACCGCCGGCTGCGCGCCTCGCGCCACACCCTCGATCGCCTGATCGACGCCGGCGCCTTCGGTGCCCTGCGGCCCGCGCAGTTCTACGTCCTCGGCGTCACCTGGCAGGGCCGCCGCCACCTGGCGGTCGTCGGGGGTGTGCCGGTGGCCGACATCGAGGCGGGCGGCGTCCGCCTCCACGAGCGGGTCCGGCCCGATCGGGCCGGCCATCTGGCCCGACACCTCGACGTGGTCGGGGCGCAGTCGAGCCCCCTCCATCTCGCCCACCGGCCGGCCCCCGACCTGCGCCGGGCCGTGGCGACGATCGCCGCCGCCGACCCGGTGCTCGAGGTCCGAGCCGGCGACGGGCTGATCCAGGAGGTGTGGACCGTGCCGCCGTCGCTCGCCGCGACGCTCGGCCGCTGCCTGCGGGACGTGGCGCTCTACCTGATCGACGGTCACCACCGCACGGCGGCGGCGATCGCCCACCGGCGCCATGCCGGCCCCGGGCCCGCCGACCGCGTCCTCGCCGCCGTCCACGACGCCGACGATCTCGACAACCGGGCCTTCCACCGGCTCCTGGTGCTCGGCGACGCCGTCGACGACGTCCTGGCCACGATCGCGACCGAGTTCCCGACCCGCACCGTCCCCACCACCGGAGCCACCGGCGACCCCGCGCTGGCGAGCCGCAGCGACGACGAGCTCGCCCTCTACGCCGGCGGCGAGTGGCACCTGGTCACCGTGCCCGCCGAACCGGGCCGGCTCGGGGCGCTCGACCCGGCGCGGTTCCAGCGGCTGGTCGACCGGGCGCTCCGTGCACCGGCCTACGACGATCGACTCCGGTTCCGGCCAGGGATCCTGGGCCTGCCCGAGCTCCAGGCCGAGGCCGACCGAGCCGGGGCCGTGCTCGGCGTGATGCGGCCGGTCGCCGTGCCCGATCTGCTCGCCGTCGCCGACGAGGGACTGATCATGCCCCCGAAGTCGACCTACTTCGTGCCCAAGCCGCGCTCGGGGCTGTTCGTGCGCCCGGTCGGCGTCGGGGCATGACCGCCTGCGGCATGATGCTCCCATGCGTCTGACCGCCCGGACCCGCCAGCTCGAGGCCAGCCCGATCGCCGAGGCCAAGGCCTGGCTGCCCCAGCGCACGAGCGAGCGGCCGTTGCTCGACCTGTCGCAGGCGGTGCCCAACTACCCGGCGGCACCCGAGGTCGTGCGACGGATCGCCGAGGTCGCGGCCGAGCCCGACGCCGGCGCCTACGCGCCCCCGCCGGGCCTGCCCGCCCTCAACGAGGCCTTCGCCGCCGAGGTCGGCGCCGACTACGGCACGGCACGGGTGGCCGCCCACCACGTGCTGCCGGTCGGTGGCTGCAACCAGGCGTTCAGCGTCGTCGTGTCGGCCCTGACCGAACCGGGCGACGAGGTGATCGTCCCGGTCCCCTACTACTTCAACCACGACATGTGGTTGCGCCTCGACGGCATCCGACCGGTCCACGTCGACACCTCCGCGACCGGCTTCGTACCCGATCCCGTCGCCGTCGAGGCCGCGATCACCGAGCGGACCCGGGCGATCCTCGTCGTCTCCCCCGGCAATCCGACGGGCGCCACGGTGCCGCCCGCGACGATCGACGCGCTGTTCGACGTCGCCGCCCGCCACGACCTCGCCCTCGTCGTCGACGAGACCTACCGCAACTTCCGCGACACCACCGCCGCTCCCCACACCCTCCTGCAGCGGCCGGACTGGGAGCAGACCTACGTCGGGCTCCACTCGTTCTCCAAGGACCTCGCCCTCGCCGGCTACCGGGTCGGCGCGGTCGTGGCCGGACGGGCCCTGCTCGACGAGGTGATGAAGCTCGTCGACTGCGTGCAGATCAGCGCCCCCCGCATCGGCCAGGAGGCCGTGGTGACCGGGCTGACCGAGGCGACGGCCTGGCGAGACGCCCAGCGCGAACGGATCCTGGGCAACCTCGACCGATTCCGCTCGGTCATGGCCGATCGGCCCGGCGGCTTCGAGCTCGTGTCGTCCGGGGCGTTCTTCGGCTGGGTCCGCCATCGGCACGACCTGGCCACCGCGGACGTGGTGAAACGGCTGGTGCTCGACCACGACGTGCTGGTGATCCCCGGCACGGCGTTCACCCCGACCGACGAGGGCTGGCTGCGCTTCAGCTACGCCAACCTCGAGCCGGCCGAGCTCGACCTCCTCGCCGAACGCCTCGGCGAGTTCGTCGCCACCGACTGAACCCGCCGGTCGATCACGTTCGGCGAACGAGCAGGTGCGCCATGCCGTCGGCGTCGTCGGTCGGCAGACGCATCGACACCTCGCCGACCGTCAGGTCGTCGCGCCCCGCGAGACGCTCGACCAGGGCGGCCCGCACCCCGTGGGTCTCGGCCGCGGTGAGGGTGCAGACGCTGTAGAGCAGGCGGCCGCCCGGCTTCACGAGGTCGAGGCCGGCGAGGACGAGATCCACCTGGAGCGCTGCGAGTCGGTCGGGCGCCTCGGCGTCGAGCCGCCAGCGGGCATCGGGCCGACGGCGCAGGCTGCCGATGCCGGAACACGGGG
>JBPEXC010000111.1:0-4106 GCA_052032035.1 Acidimicrobiales bacterium
ACTCCACGCCGACGCCACGCTGCGCGCCGTCGGCGTCGACCCCGACCACTGACCCTCACCGATCGCCTTTCGCCTTCTGTTCCCCACTGACCTCAAAACATACCGCCTAGGCGGTTCTGAAAGGATCGAGATGTTCGACGGACTCACCGTCCTCGTCACCGGCGCTTCGGCCGGCATCGGCAGCGCCTTCGCTCGTCACGCTGCGAAGGAGGGCGCCGACGTCGTCCTCGTCGCTCGACGCCGCGATCGGCTCGACGAACTGGCGAAGGAGCTGGAGACCGATCACGGCATCGACGCCCACGTGATCGTCGCCGACCTCAGCGCGCCCGACGCCGCCGCCCGCCTCGTCGACGACCTCACCACGAGATCGATCGACGTCGACGTCCTGATCAACAACGCCGGCTTCGCCACACACGGAGACGTCGTGACGAGCGACCCGGAGGTGCTGGATCGCGAGGTGGCCCTCAACGTTGCGACCCTCGTCGGCCTGACCTCCCGACTCACGCCGTCGATGGTCGAACGACGACGCGGCGCCGTGATCAACGTCGCCAGCACGGCGGCCTTCCAACCCGTCCCCCACATGGCCGTCTACGCGGCCACCAAGGCGTTCGTGCTCTCGTTCACCCGAGCGCTCTGGAAGGAGTGCCAGGGCACCGGCGTGTCGGCGATCGCCATCTGCCCCGGTGCAACCGACACCGAGTTCTTCGACGTCGTGGGCGACGACGCGTCGGTCGGCGGCCGACGATCCGTCGAGCAGGTGGTGGCGACGACGATGCGAGGGCTGCGACGCAACCGCCCCTCCATCGTCGACGGTCTCGCCAATCGGGTGACGGCTGCGGCCGCGCCTCGCATGCCGTCGCGACTGGCGCTGACCATCGCCGAGCGATCCGTCCGCCCGACCGCCTGACACCCCCGATCCAACCCTGATCCAGCTCCATCACCAACCACTTCCGAGAGGACCACATCACCATGCAGATCCACGACTTCGCACGCGCCGCAGCCGCGGCCGTCAACACCAAGGACGTCGACGCCGTCACCCGACTGTGGGCCGAACCGGCGATCTACGAATCGACGCTCACGGGCGAGCAGCGAGGCCTCGAGGCCCTCGCCACGAGGGAGACCGAGTTGTTCAGCGCGTTCCCCACCCTCACCACCGAGATCACCCCGCTCGGCCAAGACGGCGACACCGGCGCGATGCTCGTGCGGATGAGCGGCACCCACGAGCAGGCCTACGGCGGGTTCCCGGCGACCGGCAATGACGTCGAGATCGAGTTGGTGGCGATCGTGACGTTCGACGACGAGGGTCGGGTCGTCCACGAGAAGGTCGTGCTCGATCGCGCCTCGATCGCCGAACAGCTCACCGCGTCGTAGCGGGTCGCGCCACCCGCCCCGCCCGACCCGCCCACCCCCCTCGAACCGGCGACGTCCCCCGCCACCAGTTGCACACAGCGCCAGATCCGGCGCCCACGGCAACCAGTTGCGGCAGGCGTCGGCGGGCGGGCGGGGGCGAAGAGCGCGGCGCTAAGGTCCGCGGGATGAAGCTCGGCGTGATGATCTTTCCGACCGACACGACGATCGAGCCGGTCGAGCTCGGTCGGGAGGTCGAGGCCCGCGGGTTCGAGTCGCTGTGGTTCCCCGAACACAGCCACATCCCCACCGACCGCACCACCCCGTGGGGCGGACGCGAGGGCGCACCGCCGCTCCCCGAGTTCTACTGGCGGACCTACGACCAGTTCCTCGCCCTCGCCGCGATCGCCGCCACGACGACCGACCTCCGACTCGGCACCGGCATCACGCTGGTCGCCCAGCGCGACCCGCTCTGGCTGGCCAAGGAGGTGGCGTCGCTCGACCGTCTCTCCAACGGCCGCTTCCTGTTCGGCATCGGCTACGGCTGGAACAAGGAGGAGCTCGCCCACCACGGCGTCGCCTACACCGACCGCCGGGCCCGGATCCGTGAGTCGATCCTGGCCATGAAGGAGCTGTGGACCCAGGACGAGGCGAGCTTCGACGGCGAGCACATCTCGTTCACCTCGAGCTGGTCGTGGCCCAAGCCGGTGCAGTCGCCCCACCCGCCGATCATCCTCGGCGGCGCCGCCGGCCCGCGCACCGCTCGCGACATCGCCGAGTTCTGCGACGGGTGGATGCCGATCGGCGGGCGCCACGCCCTCGACGCCGGCATCGGCGAGATCCGCTCCGCGTGCGAGGCGATCGGCCGCGATCCCCAGACCGTCGAGCTCGGCGTGTTCGGCGCCCCGCCCGACCCGGCCAAGATCGCTGACCTCGCGGAACAGGGCGTGACCCGCGCCGTGCTCGGACTCAGCCAGGGCTCACGCGACGACGTCCTCGCCGACCTCGACCGCTTCGCTCCCCTGCTCGCCGAGGTCTGAGGGACTCGACGACCGGCGCCGGATCGAGGCACCGCCGAGCGAGGTGGTCGTCAGGCGGAGTAGTCGACGAGGAGGCCGCGTTCGAGCGCCCCGACCAACGCCGATGCCGGCACCCCGGCCTCGGCCATGATCGCCGAGAGGTTGGCGCCGCTCCGCAGCTCCTTGAGCAGCGTGCCGCTATCGGTGTCGAGCAGTTCGGCGACCTCGCCCAACCCCATCTCCTGGGCCTCGCTGGGTGCACTGCTGAGCACGCCGGACACGACACCCTGGAGGTCGGCCGGGCGAGCGCCGGACGACAGCTGCTCGGCGACCGACTCCTGGCCGCGGCCCCCGACCGCATTGGCCCACGGGGCCTGCAGGGCAGCGATGCCGTATCCATTGGTGCCGTCGATCATCGTCGTTCCTCCCGTTCGGTCGATCACACCGCCACGCGTGATCCGCAGATTCGACGAGGGCCGACCGACCCAACAGGGTGTTGGGTGAGCTTGCCCACCCACGGCGCAGCGCCGCTCAGCCGTCGATGGACGCGCTGGCCTCCTCGGCCTGGGCCTTGGCCCACTTGTAGTCGGGCTTGCCGGCACCGGTGTAGGACAGCTTGTCGACCACGACCAGACCCCGGGGCAGCTTGTAGCCGGCGAGGGTGTCGCGCAGGCCGGCCCGGATCGTCTCGAGGTCCGGCGTCGCCCCCGGCTTTGGTTCGACCACGGCGGTGACCGCCGACCCGAATCGTTCGTGGGGCACGCCGACGACGAACGCCTCCGCCACCTCCGGCAGCGACTTCAGCGCGATCTCCACCTCTTCGGGGAACACCTTCTCGCCGCCGGTGTTGATGCAGTTCGACCCTCGACCGAGCAGGGTGATCGTGCCGTCGGCCTCCAGGATCGCCTGGTCGCCGGGCACCGCCCAGCGCGTGCCCGACGCGCTGGTCGGGAACGTCTTGGCCGTCTTCGCCTCGTCCTTGTAGTAGCCGAGGGGGATGTGGCCGGTGCGGGCCAACATGCCGGGCTCGCCGGTGCCGGGCTCCATCGGCTCGAGGTCCTCATCGAGCACGGTGGTGTGAGGCCCCATGTTGAACCGGGGCCGCCCGGTCTTGGTGCCGGGGTCGACGAGGGTGCCGTTGCCACCGGTCTCCGACGCCCCGAAGCCGTCGACGATCAACACGTTGGGCAGGTGCTGGGCCAGCTCGGCCTTCAGCGACGCCGACAGGATCGCGCCGCCCGACAGGATCATCGCCACCCCGGACAGGTCGTGGGCGTCGGGGTTGGCGGTGAGGTGGTCGGCGAAGGGCCGGGCCATGCCGTCGCCGACGAGCACCAACAGCCGAGCCTGCTCGGCTTCGGCCAGGGCGGCGATGCGCCCGGCGTCGAAGCGGTGCTCGCACCAGTAGACGACGCCGCGGCCCGACAGCAGCGGCATGAAGGTGTTCCACTGCCCGTTGCCGTGCATCATCGGCGAGGTCACGACGTTGGGGGCCCACCGCTCGTCGGCCGGCGTCTCGCTGACCACCTCGCAGATCTGCTCGGGCGTGGCGATCGGCTCGCCGCCGGGGCGACCGCCGCCGAACGCGGCGAAGAAGATGTCCTCCAGGCGCCACATCACACCCTTGGGCATGCCGGTGGTGCCGCCGGTGTAGAGCAGGTAGAGGTCGTCGTTCGACCGCTGCCCGAAGGGAGCGGCGGGGTCGGCGGCGGCGAGAGCGTCGCTCCAGGCGACCCAGCC
>JBPEXC010000112.1:0-2562 GCA_052032035.1 Acidimicrobiales bacterium
GGCAACGCAAGACCAAGAAGAAGCAGCGCCCGGCGGCCGAGAAGGTGGCCTGGGCCCTCCTGCTCGTCGCCGTGTTCTGCCTCCTCGACCTGGTCGGCGGACGCCCCGGGTGGAGCTCGTCGGCCGACTCGCTGTCGCGCGCCGGTGGCTGGACGGGCGTGTTCTTCGGCGGCACCCTCGAGCGCTACTTCGGCCACTGGGGCGAGATCATCGTCACCGTCACGATGATCCTGGTCGCCCTCGTGTTGCTCACCTCGATGTCGTCGGTGCCCCTCGTCGCCCTCCTCGCCGAGGTCGGTGAACGCACCCGCGCCGCCCTCGCCCGGATCGGCGCCCTCGTCGGCGGCCGGGTCGGCGACGCCGTCGCCGATCGCGCCGCCTCCCTCGGGTTCGGTGACGACGAGGCGAGGTCGAGTCGGTCCGCCGCGTCGGTCGACGCCCGCGGCCTGCTCGACCTCGAGACCCCGCCCGGCGGGTTCGACGGCGCCCCCTTCGCCGACGAGGACCGCTACGACGCCGAGCACTACATCGATCTGCGGCAGTCCGGTGACCGTCCGGCCGGCGAGGCGACCGGCGAGGCCGAGGCCGCACCCGCCCCGGGCCAGCTCTTCGACGCCGAGGCCGACGGCGTGCTCGACCCCGCCGCGGCATCGGTCGCGCCCGCCCCGACCGCCGACGACGAGTGGGCCGCCGGCGCCCGCGAACCGGTGATCGAGATCCCCCAGGTCGCCACCGTCGACGCCATGACCCTCGCGGCCCCCCAGCCGGCGGGCGGAAAATGGCAACTGCCGACGATGGACCACCTCGAGCGATCGGTCGGCCAGGACGTCGACCGGGCCTCGGTCGAGAAGACCGGCCGCCAGCTCGAACACGCCCTGGCCGAACACGGCGTGGAGACCCGCCTGATCGGCGTGGTCGTCGGCCCGACCGTGTCCCGCTTCGAGCTCGAGCTCGGACCCGGCGTGAAGGTGAACCGCGTCACCAGCCTCCACAAGGACATCGCCTACGCGATGGCCACCCCCGACGTGCGGATCCTGGCCCCGATCCCGGGAAAGCAGGCGATCGGCGTCGAGGTGCCGAACGTGCGCCGCCAGATGATCACCGTCGGCGACCTCCTCGTCAGCGAGGAGGCGGCCAAGGCCACCCACCCGCTCGAGGTGTCGCTCGGCCGCGACATCACCGGCAAGACCGTCATGGCCAACCTGGCCAAGATGCCCCACCTCCTGGTGGCCGGTCAGACCGGTTCGGGCAAGTCGAGCTGCATCAACTCGATGCTCACCTCGATCATGATGCGCTCGACCCCCGACGAGGTCCGCTTGATCCTCGTCGACCCCAAGCGGGTCGAGCTCACCCAGTACGAGCGCCTGCCCCATCTCCTCACCGAGGTCGTCACCGACCCCAAGAAGGCGGCCAACGCCCTCGCCTGGGGAGTGCGGGAGATGGAGCGCCGCTACGACCTGCTGTCCGACGTCGGCGTGCGCGACATCGCCGGCTACAACTCGGCGGTCGACGACGGCAAGTTCGACCCGGTGATGGGCCCGGACGGCGAGCTGCACGAGCGGGAGAAGCTCAGCTTCATCGTCATCATCCTCGACGAGCTCGCCGACCTGATGATGGTCGCCGCCCGCGACGTCGAGGAGTCGATCTGCCGGATCGCCCAGAAGGCCCGCGCGGTCGGCATCCACCTCGTCATCGCCACCCAGCGGCCCTCGACCAACGTGATCACCGGCCTGATCAAGGCCAACGTGCCGGCCCGCCTGGCCTTTGCCGTCTCCAGCCTCACCGACTCCCGCGTGATCCTCGATCAGCAGGGCGCCGAGCGCCTCGTCGGCCGCGGCGACGGCCTGCTCCTCGACGGCACCACGTCGACCCCGGCCCGCTTCCAGGGTGCGTGGGTGACCGAGGAGGAGGTCAGCTCGCTGGTCGCCCACTGGCGGGCCCAGGCCCCCGATGTGGTGTTCGACTCCCGGGTGCAGGGCGAGGAGGTCTCCGAGGCCGCCGCCGCCCTGCCCGGCGGCACCACCGGCGACGATGACGACGACGAGCTCGTGCTCCAGGCGATCGAACTGGTCGTCCGGTCCCAGCTCGGTTCCACCTCGATGCTCCAGCGCAAGCTCCGCGTCGGCTTCGCCCGCGCCGGCCGCCTGATGGACATCATGGAGGAGCGCGGCGTGGTCGGTCCCTCGGTCGGCTCGAAGGCCCGCGACGTGCTGATGACGCCCGACGACCTCGACAACGGCCGCTGGCCGGCCAAGATGGCGGGCGCTGTCCCGTCCGGCGGTGCTGCCCCGTCCGGCGGTGCTGCCCCGTCGGGTGACGCGGTCCTGCCGGGTGATGCGATGGCGGCCGCCGCCGCTCGGGTGGCCGACGAGCCTGGCCCAGCCCCAGCCCCAGCTCCAGCTCCAGCTCCCGAGCCGGCGCCGGTGCTCGACCTCGACGCCGAACGGGCACCGCAGGCCGAGCATCTCGACGACTTCCTCGGCGACTCGGATGCCGACGCCGACGCCGAGTTCGCCGGCGACTTCGACCCCGCCCTGGCCCCGCCGCCCGGCTACCGGCCCC
>JBPEXC010000113.1:0-3301 GCA_052032035.1 Acidimicrobiales bacterium
GGGTCTGCACCAGGACGCGCCCCGGACGTGGCCCGACGAGGGCGGCGGCCCGCACGATCAGGGCCATCGCCTGCTCGGCCGCTCGATACCGCGGGGCGAGCAGCTCCTGGTCGACGTCGAGGAACGCCACCAAATCGGCCTGCTGCACCCGGTGCAACGCCGCCTCGGTGCCGATCACGACCCGAGCGTCGACCGGTCCACCGCCATCGGCCGACGTCCCCGTCAGCTCCTGGACCGGTTCTCCGACGAGGGCCTCGAGCTCCTCGCGCGCCCGCTCGACACCGAGCCGCAGCCGTTTCAGTTTCGTCCCGCCACACACCGCGCAGATCTTCGGTCGTTCCTCGCCGTCGGGCCCGACGAGGACCCGGCGCCCGTCATGGGTCTCCCGCTCGCTCATCAGGCGCTCGCCGTCGGCGGTCCTGACGAGCTCGCCGCACGAGCCGCACGACAGCATCACCGCCCGCCCCTTGCGGTTGAGGACGCAGACCACCCGACCGCTCGTGTCGCGGGCGGCCCGGACCAGGGCGTGGGAGAACAGGCCCCGTTCGCTCGGCTCCGCCTGCCGACGGTCGACCACCTCGACGAGGGGCCAGCCACGGCGCTCGGTGGCGCGGCCGGGACGGATGACCCGATCGGCGACCGCGAGGGCCGCCACCGAGGGCGAGGGCGACACCAGCACCGCCGGCACCCCGGCCCGGCGGGCGCGTTCGATCGCCACGTCCCGGGCGTGCCAGGTGGGGTTGCGTTCCTCCTGCAGGCTCTCGTCGTGCTCGTCGAGGACCACGACCGCCGCCAGGGACCGGGTGCGGGCCAGGGCCGCCTTGCGGGCCCCGATCACCACCCCGCCGGCGGCGCCGAGTGCGAAGTCGCGCCCGGCGAGAGCCACCCGGCCGCCGTCGCGACGCAGGCGGCCACCGAGCCGGCGGGAACGTCCGACGCCCGAGGTGACGACGAGGGCGTCGCCCAGGTGGGCGGCCGCGAGCACGAAGCGGTAGCCGTCGTCGCCGGGCGGCACCTGCACGACGGTCACCCCCGGCTCGGCGAAGGCCGCCAGCACCTCGGGATCGGCGGCCGGCAGCCGCAGGGGCCCGGGGCCGGCCGGCAGGCGGTCGACCATCGTGTCGCCCATCGCCGAGGTGAGCACCGACGACCGACGCCCCGCCCAGCGATGGGCGATCCACGTTGCCAGCTCGACGAGCTCGGGCGACGGGCCGACCGACGACACCTTGAGGATCGGACGCAGTTCGACGCCCTCGGGCGGGGCGACGTCGAGGGCGAGGACCCAGGCCGCCACGCGGCGACCGTGGAGTTCTACCCGCACCAGGGTGCCGACCTCCACCCGGTCGACCAGTGCCGCCGGCACGAGGTAGTCGAACTCCTTGTCGAGCCCGGACACGTCGGGCAGGACGCGAGCCACCCGGGCGCCGGGCTCCACGGGGGGAGCCGACGCCCGGGTGGGCTCGAAGAGGGTCGGGTCGCTCAGCGACGGCCTCTCAGAGGCCGAGGGCGGACTTCAGCGCGTCGACGCGGTCGGTGCGCTCCCAGGTGAAGCCCTCGCCCGAGGCGTCCTCGCGGCCGAAGTGGCCGTAGGCGGCGGTGCGGGCGTAGATCGGGCGACGCAGCTCGAGGTCGCGCACGATGGCGGCCGGGCGGAGGTCGAAGACCTCGTGGACGGCGTCGGCGATCTTGGTCGGGTCGACGTTCTCGGACCCGAAGGTCTCGACGAGCACCGACATCGGGCGGGCGACGCCGATGGCGTAGGCCACCTGCACCTCGCAGCGATCGGCCGCACCGGCGGCGACGAGGTTCTTCGCCACCCAGCGGGTGGCGTAGGCGGCCGAACGGTCGACCTTGGACGGGTCCTTGCCCGAGAAGGCGCCGCCGCCGTGGCGGGCCGAGCCGCCGTAGGTGTCGACGATGATCTTGCGGCCGGTGAGGCCGGCGTCGCCGACGGGGCCGCCGATCACGAACCGGCCGGTCGGGTTGACCAGCACCTCGTAGTCGTCGTCGGCGAACTGCTCGGGGATCACCGGGCGGATCACGTGCTCGATCAGGTCGGGCCGGATCATCGAGTCGCGGTCGATGCCGTCGTCGTGCTGGGTCGAGATCAGGACCGTGCGGAGCTTGGTCGGCTTGCCGTCGACGTAGTCGAAGGTCACCTGGGTCTTGCCGTCGGGCCGCAGGTAGGGCACGGTGCCGGCTCGGCGGACCTCGCTCAGGCGCTCGGAGAGGCGGTGGGCGGTGTGGATCGGCAGCGGCATCAGGACGTCGGTCTCGCTGCACGCGTAGCCGAACATCATGCCCTGGTCGCCGGCGCCCTGATCGTCGACGGCGTCGCCGGAGGAGGAGCCGGATCGCACCTCTTCGCTCTTGTCGACGCCCTGGGCGATGTCGGCCGACTGCTCGTCGATGGCGACCATCACCCCGCAGGTGCTGCCGTCGAAGCCGTAGGACTCCTTGTCGTAGCCGATCCCGGTGATCGTGTTGCGCACGACGCTGGGGATGTCGACATAGGCCGAGGTCGAGATCTCACCGGCGACGATGGCGAGGCCGGTGGTGACGAGGGTCTCGCAGGCCACTCGGCTGGCGGGGTCCTGCTCCAAGAGGGCGTCGAGGATCGAGTCCGAGATCTGGTCGGCCATCTTGTCGGGATGGCCTTCGGTGACCGACTCGGACGTGAACGTGTAGTTGTCGCTCACAGTGGGTCTTTCTGGTTCGGCGGTTCTCCGTCCCGAAGCCTCGGCAAGGCCCCGTCGTTCCGGTAGGCGGAAGCGGTGAGAACCGTGTGGTCAGGTGGTGAGTGCTGCGGCAACAACATCGAGAACGGCCCGGGCGATCTCGCCCTTGTCACTGAGCGCCACCTCGGTGGCCGTCCCGTCGGATCCGAAGATAGTAACTGCGTTGGTGTCGTGCCCGAATCCCACGCCGGGTGCACTCACATCGTTGCCCACGATGTAGTCGGCGCCCTTGCGTTCGAGCTTGCCGACGGCGTTCGCCGCCAGGTCGTCGGTCTCGGCGGCGAATCCGACGAGCACCTGCCCGGCCGGCTTGGCCGCGCCGAGGGCGGCGAGGATGTCGGTGGTGCGCTCGAGCTCGATCGTCGGCACGCCGTCGCCCTTCTTGATCTTGGAGGTCGCCACGGCGACCGGCCGGAAGTCGGCGACGGCGGCGGCCATGATCACGGCGTCGCAGGCCGTCGCCCGAGCGAGCACGGCGGCCTCCATCTCGGCGGCGGTGGCCACGTCGACCCGCTCGACGCCGGGCGCCGGGTCGCGATCGACGGTGGTGACCAGGACGACCT
>JBPEXC010000114.1:0-7281 GCA_052032035.1 Acidimicrobiales bacterium
CCGATGCTGGCCTCGGTGCCCGACGAACTCGAGCTCGACCCCGAGCACCGGGTCACCCCGATCGACGTCGGCGACGTGTGCGTCAACTACGTGATCGGCGACGGGCCCCAGCCGAGCTCGATCGACGACCTGACCGACCCGGAGTTCGCGTCGGCGTTCGTCACCGAGAACCCCGAGTCCTCGTCGCCCGGGTTCGCCTTCCTCCTCGCCACGATCGCCACCTACGGCGACGACTGGGAGACCTACTGGACCGAGCTGGCCGAGGGCGGCGTGACCGTCACCGCCGGCTGGAGCGAGGCCTACTACGGCGAGTTCGTCAGCGGCGGCGGCCCCAAGACGATCGTCACCTCGTATGCCACCAGCCCGGTGGCCGAGGTGATCTTCGCCGACCCGCCCGTCGACGCCGCTCCCACCGCCGTGCTCACCGACTCGTGCTTCCGGCAGATCGAGTTCGCCGGCGTGCTCGCCGGCACCGAGCACCCGACCGAGGCCGGCCTGCTCGTCGACTTCCTGCTGTCGGAGACCTTCCAGGCCGACATCCCGCTCAACATGTTCGTCGCCCCGGCCAACGCGGAGGTCGCCCTCCCGGACGACTTCGTCACCCACGGCACCGAGATCGCCGAGCCGCTCACGCTCAGCCCGGCCGAGATCGAGGCCAACCGCCTCGCCTGGACCGATCGCTGGACCGAGATCGTCCTCCGATGAGCGACGTCCGGTGACCCCCGTGGAGCGGGAGCGTCTGCTCTGATGAGTCGGGTCGGCGTCGGTCGTCGTCCATCCCTCCGGACCTCGGCCGGCGTCGGCCTCCTCGCGGCGGCGCCGGCGGCCTTCCTCGGCGTCTTCGTCGTCTGGCCCCTCGCCGCCATCCTCGGTCGCAACCTGCGCGACGTGGGCTGGCGGCGCGCCGCCGACGTCCTCGGCAGCGACGCCACCCGATCGATCCTCGCCTTCACCGTGGGTCAGGCGCTGGCGTCCACCGTGCTCACCCTCGTGCTCGGCGGGCTCGTGGCCCACACCCTCGCGTCGTGGCGATTCCGGGGACGGGCCGTGCTGCGAGCGTTCTCCGTCGTGCCCTTCGTGCTGCCGACCGTGGTGGTCGCGGCCGCCTTCGACGCCGTGCTGCCCACCGGGCTCGGCGCCGTGCTGGCCGCCCACGTGTTCTTCAACCTCGCCGTCGTCGTGCGGGTCGTCGGCGGGTTCTGGGCGACGCTCGACCGCCGTCCCGTCGAGGCCGCTCGCGTCCTGGGAGCGTCGCCGTGGGAGGCGTTCCGCACCGTCACGCTGCCACGGCTGGCGCCCGCGGTCGCGTCGGCGGGCGTGGTGGTCTTCTTGTTCTGCTTCACGAGCTTCGGGGTGATCCTGATCCTCGGGGGACCGACGCGGGCCACGCTCGAGACCGAGATCTACCGCCGGGCGGTGTTCCGGGGCGAGTTCGACGTGGCCGCCGTGCTCGCCGTCGTGCAGGTGCTGGCCGTGGTCGTCCTCGCGGCGCTGAGTTCGTGGCTCCAGCGGCGCGCCGCCATCGCCGACCGCGGGGCCGCCACCCCGCCGCGGGTCCGGGGAACGTCCGCTCGGGCGCAGGTGGCCGGCGCGATCGCCGTCGTCGCCGTCGTCCAGGGGGTGCCGGTCGCCTCGCTGCTGGTGCGGTCGCTCCGGGTCGGCGACGGGTGGGGGCTGGCCAACTACCGGCGGCTGGCCGAACCGGTGCAGCTGCTCCCGGTCACCGCCCTCGAGGCGCTGCTGACCTCGCTGCGCTTCGCCGTGGCAGCTGCGGTGATCGCCGCCGTGCTCGGCGCGCTCGCCGCCCTCGCCATCACCGCCGGCGGCCGCCTCGGTCGGGCACTCGAGGCCTTGGCCCTCGTGCCCCTCGGGGTCTCGGCCGTCACCCTCGGCTTCGGCTACCTGGTGGCCTTCTCCGCCTTCGACCTCCGGCGATCGCTGTGGCTGGTGCCCTGCGCCCACGCCGTCGTCGGTTTCCCCTTCGTGCTCGCCTCGATCGTGCCGGCCCGACGGGCGATCGACCCCCGGCTGCGGGCCGCCGCCGCCACGCTCGGGGCGTCGCCGTTCACCGTCGCCCGCACGGTCGACTGGCCCCTGCTCCGCCGCCCCCTCGCCACCGGGGCCGGGTTCGCGGCCGCCATCAGCATCGGTGAGTTCGGGGCCACGTCGTTCCTCGCTCGGGGTGCGTCCGGCTTCACCGCGCCCCTCGCCATCTTCCGGCTCCTGTCCCAGCCCGGCGACCTGCTGCGCGGTCAGGCGATGGCCCTCAGCGTGGTCGTCGGCGTCGTCGTCGGGGTGTTGGCGCTGGTGCTCGAACGCAGTCGCGCCGCGAGCGGCGTGGCAGGATCGGCGCTGTGACGAGCCGCGGCACCGCCAGCCTCGCCGTGCAGGACCTGTGGGCCGGCTACGACAGCGGACCCGACGTGCTGCGGGGGCTGTCGCTCGACGTCGCCGCCGGGGAACTGGTCGGGCTGATCGGGCCGTCGGGGAGCGGCAAGAGCACCCTGCTGCGCGCGGTCGCCGGCCTGGTGCCGGTCGGTCGGGGGCGGGTCGTGCTCGGCGACGCCGACGTGACCCGGCTCGCGGTCCACCGGCGCAATCTCTCGCTCATGTTCCAGGACCACGCGCTGTTCGGCCACCTCGACGTCGCCGCCAACGTCGCCTACGGCCTGGCTCGTCGGGGTTGGTCCGCCGCCGACCAGCGGGCCCGGGTCGTCGAGCTGTTGACGTTGGTCGACCTCGCCGGGTTCGAGCGACGGTCGGTCTCGTCGCTGTCGGGCGGCCAGGCCCAGCGGGTCGCCCTGGCCCGAGCGCTCGCTCCCCGGCCGTCGGTGCTGTTGCTCGATGAACCGATGGCGTCGCTCGACCTCGTGCTCCGCCGGCAGCTGGCCGACGAGATCGCTCGGATCACCGCCGCCGAGGGGGTGACGACCCTGCTCGTCACCCACGACCAGACCGAGGCGTCGGCGTTGGCGCAGCGGCTCGCCGTCCTCGACGAGGGCTGCGTCGTCCAGGTCGGTCCACCGGCCGAGGTGTGGCACCGGCCCGCCAACCGGTTCGTCGCCGAGTTCCTCGGCCACCCCAACGTGTGGCCCCAGCCCGACGGCACCACACTGGTCGTCCCGGTCACGGCGCTCGCCGTCGCCCACGGCTCGACCCCCGCCGATCTGCGGGTCAGGGTCGAGCGGACCAGCTTCGACGAGGGCCGAATCCGCGCTGTCGGGGCGGTGGTCGACGCCGACGGGCGACGGTTCACCTTCTTCGCCGACCGGCCGCTCGCCGTGGGCGAGGAGGTCGATCTGGTCATCGACCGGTCGGCGACGGTCACCCTCGACGCCTGAACGCCCGCCTACTCCCCGTGTCGCCAGCCGGCGAGGGCGCGGGACGCGCCGAGGACGATCAGCTGGGTGCCGGCGGCCAGGGGGCGGGCCGGAGCGAGGGCGTGGTGGGCGACGAGGGGGTCGGCGGTCGGCAGGGGAGCGTCGATGACGACGGGCACGGCCCCGATGTCGGCCCTGGCCCGACCGGCGGCGAGGAGGAGGCCGGCCAGTCGGTCGCCGACGGGGCCGAGCTCCGCGTCGGCCAGCGCCGCCAGCGGATTGCGGCCCTCCGACAGCACGGCGAGGGTCCGGTCGAGGCGATCGAGATCGGCGGGCCGCAGGAGGTGTCGGCGGCCGCCGGTGGCGTGGTGCAGCGACAGGATGAACGCCATCGACACCAACCGGGGGTCGGTGCCCGGGTCGTCGGCGCGCGCCTCGTCGAGCGCCCGTTGGGCGGTGGCCAGTCGGGCGAGGGCTCCGTCGACGGCCTCGGGCAACCCCGTGGTGCGGGCGATCTCGACATCGGCGGCCCGCAGGTCGCGCCGGTGCTCCGACTCGATGAGGTGGCGCTCGCGTTCGGCCTCCCGCAGCCGCTCGCGGTCGTCGGCCTGCCGCAGGCCCGCCGCCACCTCGTCGGGCCGCAGGAGGGGGAGGGCGAGGTCGAGCAGTTCGGCGCCGGCCCGGAGCGCCAGGTGGACGAGGGGGTCGCCGGTCGGGGCCGCCGTGATCGTGGCGACGCCGCCGGTGGTCGTCGCCCCGATCCGCTCGGCCAGGGCGCGGGTGGCGGGGCCCTGCTCGTCGCCGACGGCGACGGTCCAGCGGGCGTCGAGCCGGCCGGCGAACAGGTGCTCGAACACCGTGCGGAGCTGCGCCAGGGTGATCCGGTCGGCGTCGACGACCGTCACGTCGGGCTCGAAGTGGATCGTGGTCGGGCGCTCGCCGCCGACCACGGGCAGCACGACGTCAACGATCCGCATGTCGCGCGCTGCTCGCCTCGTCCCGCACTCGCTCCCAACCGTCCCGTGCTGCGTCCGCTCTCGCATTCGCTCTGCCGATCCGCGCCGCCCTCGCCTGGTGTGATGCTACCAACGGCGCCGTCGGCCCGCCGCTAGGGTCCCCCGGGTGATCCGCACGGTGACCCCAGGGGGAACGGTCGACTGGTTGACGCCGATCGACGAGCACGCCCAGTTCCATCGGGTCGGGAAGGCGCTCGCCGCCGTCGGGCGGCTCGGGGCCCGCTACGACTTCCCCGACGAGCTCCGCATGGTGTCCGGGCGACCGATGCTGTTGGTCGGCAACCACCGCAGCCTGTTCGACCTGGTGGCGACCATGGCGATCTTCACCCGGTTCGGGGTGTCGAGCCACATCCTGGTGCGAGCCGCCTACGTCAACAGCGGCCCCCACGGGGTCCTGCTGCGGTCGATCGGCTGCATCCCGGTGTCGCGGGAGCACCGGGAGGACGCCGAGGCCACGGCGGTCGAGCACCTGCGGGCCGGCAAGGTCGTGTCGGTGATGCCCGAGGGGCGTCTGATGGCGCCCGAGGAGTGGGTCGACGGTGTCGGTCCGGGCAAGGTCGGGGCGTCGCGCATCGCGGTCTCGGCCGGCGCCGTGGTGATCCCGGTCGGCTTCCGTGGCACCGAACGGGTCTGGCCCAAGGGTCGGGCGCCGAAGGTGCAGCGGCCACGCCCCGTCGTCCGGTTGCGGCTCGGCCCGCCCATCGAGTTGCCGGGCGACGACCACGAGGCCAACACCGAGCTGATCATGGACGGCATCCGCAGCGCCGTGAACGGACCCGACTGAGCGATGTCTCCGACGCCGTGCCCGCCGGCGTCGGTCAGGAGACGACGAGGGTGAGGGCCACCCCGGCCGCCACCGCCAGCCCCGACCACTGCTTGGCGTCGCCGAAGGCCTGGGGGAAGACCTCGGTGGCGAGCGAGGCCAGGACGGCGCCGGCGGCGAAGGCGCGCAGGCCCGACAGCCAGGCGTCGTCGACCCCGGCGAGCGCCGTCTTGCCCACGTAGGTGCTGGCGGCCAGCACGACGCCGACGCCGCTCCACAGCGCCAGGTTCCTGGCCGGCGACCACCCCTGCTCCGACAGGTCGTCGGCGCCGCCGGCGGCCTCCGGGAAGTTCGACAGCACGATGGAGGTGGCGAGGGCGCCGACGTCGCCGAGCGACGCTCCGATCAGGCCCACGCCGAGGGCCAGGTTCTCGGGGATGCCGTCGAGGGTCACGGCCGCCAGCACGCCGAGACCGCCGCCGTCGTCCCACATCTCGTCGATCACGTGGTCGACGCCGGTGAAGACCGCGGCGCCGATGACCATCGCGACCACGGTGAGGGCGCGTCCGGAGTCCTCGGCGGCGGGGACGAGCAGCTCGAGGACGAGCGAGACCACGAGGGCGCCCCCGGCGGTGGCGAACAGCACGCCGCGCACGAGGGTGGGCACCGGCCGGTAGGCGCCCCAGGCAGCGCCGACGACCAGGGCGGCCGACACTGCGGCGATGACGAGGAAGGTGGCCACGACCAGGACTGTTTCCTGTCGCCGTCGTGACGAAACTCGGACCACCCCTTGACGCCCGGTTCGCCGTCGCTCAAGATTGAGCGCTAGGTTACCGATCAGTAACTTGTCCGCTGTCACCCTCTCGGAGGAACCCCCATGACCGAGTTCTCCCTCGCCCTCAGCGAAGACCAGCTCACCCTGCAGAAGTGGGTGCACGACTTCGCCGAGAACGTGATGCGTCCCCAGGCCGAGGAGTGGGACGAGCGCGAGGAGTTCCCCTACCCCTTCGTCGAGGAGGCCGCCCAGATCGGTCTCTACGGCTGGGAGTTCATGGCCGAGATGATGATGAACGACCCGACGGGCCAGTCGATGATGGTGGCCCTCGAGGAGTTGTTCTGGGGCGACGCCGGCCTCGGCATGTCGCTGATGGGCACCGGGCTCGCCGTGGCCGGCATCGCCGCCAGCGGCACCCGTGAGCAGGTGATGGAGTGGGTGCCGCAGTGCTACGGCACCGCGGATGACATCAAGATCGCCGCCTTCGCTGCGTCCGAGCCCGACGCCGGGTCGGATGTCAACGGCTACCGGGCCCGCGCCGTCTACGACGAGGCCAACGACGAGTGGGTGCTCAACGGCACCAAGGCGTGGATCACCAACGGTGGCATCGCCGACATCCACGTCGTGGTCGCCGTCGTCGACCCCGAGCTCGGCTCCAAGGGCCACGCCAGCTTCGTGATCCCGCCGGGAACCGCCGGGCTGACGATGGGGCAGAAGTACAAGAAGCACGGCATCAAGGCGTCGCACACCGCCGAGGTCGTGCTCGACGACTGCCGCATCCCTGGCAACTGCCTGCTCGGCGGCAAGGAGAAGCTCGACGAGCGCCTTGCCCGGGTGCGTGAGGGCAAGCCCGGCAACTCCCAGGCCGCCATGCAGACCTTCGAGGCGACCCGCCCCGCCGTCGGTGCCCAGGCCCTCGGCATCGCCCGTGCCGCCTACGAGTACAGCCTCGAGTACGCCAAGGAGCGCCACGCCTTCGGTCGGCCCATCATCCAGAACCAGTCGATCGCCTTCATGCTGGCCGACATGGCCACCGAGATCGACGCCGCCCGCCTGCTCGTGCGTCGGGCCGCCTGGCTCGGCAAGCAGAAGGCGTTCAAGAACGCCGAGGGTTCGATGGCCAAGCTGAAGGCGGGCCGTGTGGCCGTGCATTCGACCGAGCGGGCGATCCAGATCCTCGGTGGCTACGGCTACACCCGGGAGTACCCGGTCGAGCGCTGGCACCGCGATGCCAAGATCTACGACATCTTCGAAGGCACCGAACAGATCCAGCAGCTCGTGATCTCCCGGGCCATCTCGGGGATGCGGATCGAATAGTCCCCCTTCGCCCGGTCCCGCTCGTCAGCGCCCGCCCGCTTCGGCGGGTGGCCGCTTTCGCGTCCGCTGGCTCGCGGGCCCCCGGTCCCT
>JBPEXC010000115.1:0-3766 GCA_052032035.1 Acidimicrobiales bacterium
CACCAACCGCTACTACGTCGTCTGCATGAACGTGCTCGGCGGCTGCCAGGGGTCGACCGGTCCGGCGTCGCCGGCGGCCGACGGACGCCCGTGGGGCTCCCGCTTCCCGGTGGTCTCGATCCGCGACGTCGTCCGCAGCCAGGCCATGGTCGCCGACCAGCTCGGGGTCTGGCGCTGGACCGCCGTCGTCGGCGGTTCGATGGGCGGCATGCAGGCCCTCGAGTGGGCGGCGATGTTCCCCGACCGGGTGGCCGGGCTGGTGTCGATCGCGTCGGCCGCCGAGGCGGCGCCCATGCAGATCGGCTGGAGCGAGACCGGTCGCCTCGCCATCGCCCAGGATCCCCGCTGGCGCGGCGGCGACTACTACGACGCGGCCGACGGCGACGGTCCCCACGACGGGCTCATGTTGGCCCGCCGGATCGCCCACCTCCACTACCGCACCGACATCTCCCTCCAGCAGCGCTTCGGGCGTGCCACCGTCGGCCCCCTCGACCGGCCCGACCACTGGGACCGGTTCCAGGTCGAGAGCTACCTCGACTACCAGGGCCAGAAGCTGGCCCGCCGCTTCGACGCCAACTCCTACCTGGTCCTCAACAAGATGATGGACCTCCACGACGTCGGTCGCGGGCGCGGCGGGCTCGCCACCGGCCTCGCGCGCGTGGCGTGCCCGAGCCTGGTCGTGTCGATCGACTCCGACCTCACCTATCCGCCCCGCCAGCAGGCCGAGCTCGCCGAGCTGCTCGCCGCCGGGGGCGCGCCGGTCACCTTCGCCACCCTCGAGTCCGATCACGGCCACGACGGCTTCCTGCTCGAGTACGACCAGCTCGGCCCGATGGTCGACGCCTTCGTCGCCGAACGCGACAAGCACCGCTGATGCCCGAGGGCGTCGAGATCGAGATCTACCGGCAGAGCGCCGAGGCGGTGGTCGGGCGCACGATCGATGCCGTCGACGCCCCCGACGAGTGGTTCTGCAAGAACGGCACCACCCCCGAGGAGCTGCGGGCCGAGGTGCCCGGCTCGACCGTCGTCGCCGCCCGCCGCCGCGGGAAGCTGCTGGTGCTCGACCTCGACGACCTGTCCGGCGAACGCCGACGGCTCGGTCTGCGGTTCGGGATGACCGGTCGACTGATCGTCGACGACGGGGCCGCCATCGAGTACCTCGAGTACTCCTCCCAGCGCGACGACCCGGCGTGGGACCGGTTCGCCCTCACGTTCTCCTCGCCGCCGGGCGGTCGGCTGGTGATCCGCGACCCCCGCCGACTCGGCGGTGTGGAGCTCGACCCCGACGAGGACGCCCTCGGCCCCGACGTGTTCACGATCACCCCGGCCCCGTTCCGCGACCGGGTCGCCGTCGGCGACGTGGCGATCAAGGCCCGCCTGCTCGACCAGGCCCGCATCGCCGGCGTCGGCAACCTGATCGCTGACGAGACGCTGTGGCGGGCCGGTGTCGACCCGGCGGCCCCGGCCGGCTCGCTCGACGCCGCCACCCAGGGCCGGCTCGTGCGGCGCCTCCGGTCGGTGGTCGCCGAGTTCCTCGCCGACGGCGGGAGCCACACCGGCCGACTCCAGGACCAGCGTCGGCGGGGCGGGCAGTGTCCGCGCTGTGGCACCACGCTCGACCGACGCCAGGTCGGCGGGCGCACCACGTTCTCGTGTCCTCGGCACCAGCCCGCTTCGGGGTAGGTTGGTCGACGATGTTCGTGATCCTCGCCCAGGTCGTCGCGCAGGCCGACGACGACAACGTGGCCCAGACGATCGATCGCCTGATCTACGGGCTGCTGGCGATCGCCGTCGCCCTCGCCGCCCTCACGATCTGGTACTGGTTCCACACCGACCCTCGCCGCCGGGCGGCTCGGGCTCGCGCCGCGATGGGCGGTTCGGGCCGGTCCGGCCGCGCAGATCAGGCGCCGGAGGATCCGGCCGACGAATCGATCGTGCCCCACGTGCCCGTCACCCGCGGCGCCGTCCCGACCGCTCCGCCGGCCTCGAACGCGTCGACCGCCTCGTCCGACGACGACGACGAGTGGTTGAGTCTCACCGCCCCCAGTCAGGAGCAACGATGAGCGACCAGCTCGACATCGACGCCATGCTCGCCCGCTTCCGGGAGCGAGCCGAGGCCGCCAAGCAGCGCAATCTCCCGCCGGTCGGGGGCGAGGAACGCCGTCGGGTGATGCAGCAGCGGGAGCTCGACTTCATGGACTTCTCGATCGTGGGCGACGCCACGTGGACCTTCGAGGGCGGGGTGCTCACCCTGTCGGTCGACTTCAACCCGCCCGCCGAGCCGTCCTGATCGCGACCTGACGATCCCGGAGAAACATCCCGACAGATTCGGGTGTGAAACGCAGGAGGCGCTCGCTAAGATCGTGCATCCTTGCGGACGTAGCTCAGCTGGTAGAGCATCACCTTGCCAAGGTGAGGGTCGCGGGTTCAAATCTCGTCGTCCGCTCCAGAAATCCGAGAACGAGGCCCCTTCCGGGGGCCTTGTTCCCGTTTTCCCCCGCTGCCTCCGGCGCCCCCGGCGCCCCCGCCTTCCGGGATCGGGTGGCTGTGCCGGCCACAGGGGCCGTGTGAGCGACCCAACGTCGCCCGGGATCGGAGGTGCCGGGGATTGGGTGGCTGTGACGGCGTCCGGGGCCGTGTGGGTGACCCAACGCCGGGAACCGGTTGCGGTCGGGTCCGTCAGTCGGCGCTGCGGCCCATGAAGAGCATCCAGACGCCGCCGACGGCGAAGAACACCGCCGCCGCCACCAGGATCCAACTCAGCACGCCGCCGATCGCCGGGACGGCCCCGAGCGGCCACCGCAGGACGAACGCCAGCACGGCCGCCACGAGCAGGACGGCTCCCGGCTTCTCCATCAGGAAGTTCATGGCAGGGTCCTCGGCACGCGGAGGGGCAACCTGAAGGTTCAAGTGGCCCGCCGTCACGTTCGATAGGAGAGCATGGCGACTCGACTCCCCGACATCGGCTCCTCCGCATGGGAACACCCCACCGACCGTGCCGCCCTCGGCGCCCTGCAGAAGATCCCCGGCTTCGACACCGTGGTCCGCAAGGTGTTCGGCGCCCTCGGGGAGCGCAACATCCGGATGAGCTACCAGGCCGAGTCGCTCCGGGTCGGGCCCCGACAGTACCCCGATCTCCACCGGCTCCTCGAGCAGGTGTGCGACACCCTCGACGCCGAGGTGCCCGAGCTCTACGTCTCCCAGACCCCGCTGGCCAACGCCGGAGCCGTCGGCGTCGACCGGCCCTTCATCGTGCTCAACTCGTCGCTGGTCGAACTGCTCACCCCGAGCCAGCTCACCGCCGTCCTCGGCCACGAGGTGGGCCACATCCTCAGCGACCACGTGCTCTACCGCACCCTGCTGTTCCTGCTCCTCGACTTCGCCCGCCCGCTCAGCCCGATCGTCGGCCAGGCGACGACGCCGATCACGCTGGCGCTGTCGGAGTGGCACCGCAAGGCCGAGCTGTCGAGCGATCGGGCCGGGCTGTTGGCCGTGCAGGATCTCGACGCGTCGCTGGGCGGCCTCGCCGTGCTCGCAGGCGGGATCCGGGGGCGCGAGGCGATGATCGACCTCGACGCGTTTCGCGACCAGGCCCGCGACCACCTCGACGCCAACGGTCTCGACGGCTACTTCAAGTTCATGGCGACGATCCGACGCCAGACGCCGTTCCCGGTCGTGCGGGCCGCCGAACTGCAGGCCTGGGTCGACGCGGGCAGCTACGACGCGATCGTCGGCGGCACCTACGACCGGCGTGACGACGACCGTG
>JBPEXC010000116.1:0-7617 GCA_052032035.1 Acidimicrobiales bacterium
CACCCCCGACGACACGGTGGCGATCTCGCTGTGGCCGGCGTTCGCCCGTTCCGCGGTCGTGGCCGCCGTCGTCTCCCTGATCACCGCACTCACCCTCGTCGGGGTGCGGGGCGCCATCGCCCGCCCGGCGCCCTCCCCGCGACCACGATCCGAACTGAAGGGCTCATTCTCATGACCATCATGGTGACCGGCGCCGCCGGCTATCTCGGCAGCTATGTCTGTGACGTGCTCCTCGACGCGGGCGAGCACGTCGTCGGGCTCGACAACCTGGCGTGGGGCATCGCCGGCCACGTCGAACGCTTCGCCGACGACGACCGGTTCACCTTCGTGCAGGCCGACATCGGCGACACCGATGCGGTCACCGCCGCCATCACCGGCCACGGGGTCACCGAGATCTACCACCTCGCGGCCCTCCACTTCATCCCTGCGGCGGTGCGCGATCCCTCGACGGCGGTGCGGATCAACGTGCTCGGCACCCAGTCGATGCTCGACGCCGTCCGGCGAGCCGGCGCCGAGGGCCAGGCGGTCGAACGGTTCGCGTTCGCGTCGACCGGCGACGTCTACGCCCCCGCCGACGAGGCTCACCGCATCGACGGTGAGATCGGCCCGTTCAACATCTACGGCCTGTCGAAGCTCCAGGGCGAGCAGCTGATCGCCCTGGCCGAACGCGACCTCGACACCACCTTCCTCGTGTCGCGCTTCTTCAACCTCTACGGGGCCCGGGAGACCAACCCCCACATCGTCCCGGAGATCGTCGACCAGCTGCGGGCCGGCACCGGCGAGCTCCTGCTCGGCAACCTCGAGCCGCGACGCGACATGGTCCCGATCGACGAGGCCGCCAAGGCCCTGGTCGAGGCGACCCGTGCCGCCGGGTCCGGCGTCACCACCGTCAACATCGGCACCGGGGTCGCCCACACCATGCAGCGGGTCGTCGACACCCTGGTCCGCCTCGCCGGCACCGAGACGACGGTCGGCGTCGATCCCGCGAAGCTGCGGCCGTCGGAGCGGATGCATCTCCAGGCCGACACCGGTCCGCTCGAGGCGCTGATCGGCTGGGCGCCGAGCGGTGACCTCGAGGCCGGGATCGCCAAGCTGCTCGCCGACGAGGGCTTCGACGCCTGAGGCGATGACCGATCCCCTCGTCGCCGCCCTCGACCGACTGGCCCACGCCTACGAGCTGGTCGACTGTGATCCGGCCCTGGCCGACACCGCCGAGTTCTGCGCTGCCTACGGCTACGAGCTCGCCGACTCGGCCAACACGATCGTCGTGGTCGGCAAGGCCGACCCCCGCATCTACGCCGCCTGCGTGGTCCTGGCCGACGCCCGGCTCGACGTCAACGGCGTGGTCCGCAGTCGGCTCGGCACCCGCAAGGCGTCGTTCGCCTCCGGCGAGGAGACCCGCGAGCTGACCGGTATGGAGATCGGCGGGGTGACCGCCATCGGTCTCCCCGACGGACTCCCCCTGTGGGTCGACGCTCGGGTCCTCACGCGCGACCGGATCGTCCTCGGCGGCGGGGGCCGCGACCGCAAGATCATCGCCGCCCCGAGTCTGTTGGCCGCCGTGCCCGGTGTCGAGATCGTCGACGGGCTGGCGAAACCACCGGCCGCCTAGGCGGGAGCGAGTTCCCGGTCCCGCCGCATCGACCGGTAGGCCCACAGGATCCAGGCCAGGTAGCCGGCGTAGGCCGCCGAGGTGACCGCGGCGGCGCCCAGGATGCCGAACACCGGGGCGGCCACCGCCAGGCCGCCCACCGTGATCACCGCCGAGGCGAGCTGCGCCTTCGAGGCGTCCTCGGGACGATTGAAGGCGTCGAGGGCCGACGCGTACACCGTCGCCACGTCGTTGCAGAACTGGCCGGGCAGGAGCACGAGCAGCGGCGTGACCGCCGGGGCGAACGCGTCGCCGGCGAGCAACGGCACCAGGACCGGACTGACGATCGCCAGCAGCACCAACATCGCGGCCGACGCCAGCCGGGTCCAGCGCACGGCCCGGTCGACCGCGGCGAACCGTTCGGCGTCGGTCTCGGCCCGGCGAATGTGGGGCAACAGGGTCTGGCCGATCCCGCGGCTCAGAGGCAGGCTCAACGTGGCCGCCGTCGCCGCCACCGCGTAGTACCCGAGGTCTTCCGACGACACGAGGCCGGCCAGCACGAACTGGTCGACCCGGAACGTCACGAGGTAGCTGAGCGACCCGAACCAGGCCCGGAGGCCGTAGTGCATGTGGGTCCGGTAGGCGGCCCGATCGAAGCCGGGCCCGGGGAAGGCTCGCCCGTAGCCGAGCGCCAGGAGCCGGGCGAGGACCTGGGCCACGAAGGTGGACGCGAGGGCCGTCTCCAGGGTGAGCGCACCGGCGACGGCCAGACCGACGTAGCCGATCGAGGTGAACAGCGGCGGGAGCGAGTTGAGCAGGTTGAACGCGACGGTCCGGTTCCGTCCCCGCAACCAGAAGATCGTGGTGGTCGCCGGATTCACCAGCAGCGTGCCGACGAGGTAGACGTAGAACCACTGGCGGGTCACCTCGAGCTTGCCGTCGAGCAGCCAGCCGTACAACGGCCACAGCACGCCGAGGAACGGCAGGGCGAAGAGCACGACCGTGGTCCAGCTCGACATGATGATCCGCCGCCATCGCTCCTCGAGGGCGTAGTAGACGGCGGCCCGGGGCATACCGAAGCCGGTCATGAACCCGATCAGCTGGGTGACCGACACCACCGCCGCCAGTTCGCCGCGACCGGCGGGACCGAGCCCGTAGCCGAGGATCGGCAGGTTGACGATGCCGAGGCCGGCGGTCGCCAGGTAGCTGAGGGCGGTGACGGCGCTGTCGCCGCCCTGCCCGGTGAGCTTCGAGCGGACCCGGGCGACCAGGCTCATCGACCGCTCAAAACTCGTAGCCGAAACGGGCGATGTCGTCGGCGAAGGCCTCGGCGACGATCGCTGCGGTCTCGTCGTCGTACATCTCGCGGTAGGCCGGTCGCTTCGTGGTGTTCTTGCGAGGCAGCTCCACCCGCCCGAGACCGTGGGACTCGCACACGTCGGCGAAGTCGTCGGCCAGCTCCTCGACCCGCAGCACGGTGTCGACGGCGAGGCCGCCGTCACCGTCGCCGGCGAAGTCGCTGAAGGTCATGAAGCTCGCGCCCGAGCCACCGGCCTTGACGTATTCGACGAAGTCGAGCTCGACGGCGAGGGGATGGCGATCCGGGATCGTCTGCCGCTGGTAGCTCCACACCGAGACCATCCGGTCCCACGGGTTGCGGACCACCGCCACCCGGTGGGCGCCCACGATCGCGGGGCGCCAGGCGAACAGACGCTCGAACTCGAGCGCCGTCATGTGCTTCCACGGCAGGTCGCTGCGCAGCAGTGGGTGGGCCAGCCGGGCGTAGCCCTCCCACAGCTTGGACCGCTGGGGCGCGAGCGCCGCCTCGATGGAGCTCGAGCCGGCCTTGTTGTAGGCGAGGAAGACCAGATCGTGGTCGGGCAGCACCATCATCGTCCCCGCAGCCTACCGAGCGCCCCTGCCCGCGATCCGTCGGCAAAACTCCCTCGCCGAGCGGGTTCGGATGGGCCGATCGGGCCGTCTCGCGACCGTCGATCGAATTTCTCCTACGGTCATAGTGCAATTCCGGGCACCCCCTACACTGATGGCCATGAGTGCTCCGCTGTTCGAGATCGAGGACCTCCACGCCGTCGCCCCGGGCGAGGGCAACGCCGAACCGGTCGAGATCCTCAAGGGCTTGTCGCTGACCGTGGGCGAGGGCGAGATCCACGCCCTGATGGGTCCCAACGGCTCGGGCAAGTCGACGTTGGCGAACGTCCTGCTCGGCTCCCCCGAGTACGAGGTGACGAGCGGCCGGATCCTGTTCCGCGGCGACGACATCACCGACTGGGACACCGACGTGCGGGCCAAGGCCGGGCTGTTCCTCGCCTTCCAGTACCCCCAGGAGATCGCCGGGGTCAGCGTCCTCAACTTCCTCCGCCAGGCGCTGAGTGCCCGCAAGGGCATGGAGATGAGCGTCCTCGAGCTGCGGCTCGAGCTGATGGAGTGGATGGGGCGTCTCGGCATGGACGACTCGTTCCTCGAGCGCTACCTCAACGAGGGCTTCTCCGGCGGCGAGAAGAAGCGCAACGAGATCCTCCAGATGGCCGTGCTCGAGCCCGAGATGGCGATCCTCGACGAGACCGACTCCGGCCTCGACATCGACGCCCTCAAGGCGGTGGCCGGCGGCGTCAACGAGATCCGCTCCGAGCGCCCGACCCTCGGCACCCTGGCGATCACCCACTACCAGCGTCTCCTCGACCACCTCCAGCCCGACGTCGTCCACGTGATGGTCGACGGTCGGGTCGTGGCGTCGGGCGGGATGGAGCTGGCGGCCACGCTCGAGGCCGACGGCTACGAGAGCTTCCTGTGAGCGCCACCGACGCCGCGCCGACGCTCGACACCGCGGCGATCAAGGCCGACTTCCCGATCCTGGCCCAGACCCAGGTCGGCGGCGACGGGGTGGAGCGCCCCCTGGTGTTCCTCGACTCCGCCGCCTCGTCGCAGCGACCCCGCCAGGTCCTGGCGGCCATGGAGGAGATCTACACCCACTCCTACGCCAACGTGCACCGTGGCGTCTACCAGCTGGCCGACCGGGCCACCCGGGCCTACGAGGACGCCCGGGCCAAGGTCGCCCGGTTCATCGGTGCGCCCAGCGCCAACGAGGTGATCTTCACCAAGAACGCCACCGAGGCCCTCAACCTGGTGGCGCAGTCGTGGGGCCGGGCCAACCTCGGCGCCGGCGACGCCGTCGTGCTCAGCCTGATGGAGCACCACGCCAACATCGTGCCGTGGCAGATGCTGGCGGCCGAGAAGGGCTTCGAGATCCGCTGGATCCCGGTCACCGACGACGGCCACCTCGATCTCGCTGACCTCGACCGACTGCTCGACGGCGCGAAGCTGCTGTCGTTCACCTCGATGTCGAACGTGCTCGGCACCCTCACCCCGGTCGACCAACTCGTCGCCGCGGCCCGTTCGGTCGGCGCCGTCGTCTGCATCGACGCCTGTCAGTCGGTGCCCCACCTGCCCACCGACGTCGCCGCGATGGGCGCCGACTTCGTGGCCTTCAGCGGCCACAAGATGCTCGGCCCCGGCGGCATCGGGGTGCTGTGGGGTCGGGCCGAGCTGCTCGACGCCATGCCGCCCTTCCTCGGCGGTGGCGGCATGATCCTCAACGTCACGACCGACGGGTTCATCGCCGAGGGCATCCCCGCCAAGTTCGAGGCCGGCACCCCGCCGATCGCCGACGCGGTCGGGCTCGGTGCCGCGGTCGACTACCTCGAGGCGATCGGCATGGACGCCGTGCGCCGCCACGAGGTCGAGCTCACCGGCTACGCCCTGCGCACCCTCACCGACGCCCTGGGCGACGACCTCACGATCTACGGCCCGTCCGAGCCGGCCGAGCGCGGCGGTGTGCTGTCGCTCGCCCTGCGCGACGTGCACGCCCACGACATCAGCCAGATCCTCGACGAGCACGCCGTGTGCATCCGACCCGGTCACCACTGCGCCAAGCCGCTGATGCGACGCTACGAGGTGTCGGCCACGGCTCGAGCGAGCTTCTACGTCTACAACGACGAGTCCGACGTCGACGCCCTCGCCGCCGCCCTCGTCCACGCCCGCGACTTCTTCGCGATCTAGTCCCAGGAGAGCAACGATGGCCGGACTCGAAGACCTGTACCGAGAGATCATCCTCGACCACTACCGCAGCCCCCGCAACAAGGGTGAGCTCGAGACGCCGCCCGCCCACAAGGCCGAGGGGTTCAACCCGCTCTGCGGCGACGAGATCGTCGTCTACCTGGCGACCGACGGCGACGGTGACGACGCCGTGATCACCGACGTGAAGATCGGCGGGCAGGGCTGCTCGATCAGCCAGTCGTCCGCGTCGATGATGTCGGCCGCGGTGAAGGGCCGCACGGTCGGCGAGGCCCGCAAGCTCAACGACGCCTTCAAGGTGATGATGAGCATCCACGAGGCCTCGGTCGGCGGCGACGGCTCCGAGGCCGGCGTCGACCCCGACGCCGTCGCCCTCGACGACGACCTCAAGCTCGGCGACCTCGAGGCGCTCCGGGGTGTGGTGAAGTTCCCGGTGCGCATCAAGTGCGCCACCCTCAGCTGGAACACCCTCGCCGAGGCGATCGAGACCGCCGGCTGACCGGTCGGCCTCAGCGACCGATCAGGTCGAGGTCGGTCCGGCACGCCGTCGTCGGCCGCAGGTCCGGCGGGGCGATGTCGACCTCGAGGCAGGTGATCCGGGCGCCGCGCCCGTCGATCGTCCACTCGATCGGCACACCCGACGACGGGTCGATCACATAGGCCACGTCGCGCCCGTTGGCCTCGGCCGCGGCCAGCAGCTCGTGGAGCGCGAACGGGTCGACCAGACCGGGCAACGATGGATCGGCCTGCTGTTCGACGGGCGGGTCGAACTGGCGGGCGGCGGTGCCGTCGGGGGCGAGGATCAGGGCGATCTCCTGGCCGTCGCAGCCGTCACAGATCGGCTCGATCGTCTGGTAGACGAAGGGCAGGATCGCCACGGCGTCGAACAGCGACTTGGCCGCGCCCAGGTCGCCGCCGAGCGTGTTGGGCTGCTCGGCCGGGTCGAGGAGGGGCACCGTGCCGGCGCCGCCGACGCCGGCCTCGCCACACACGATCGAGGTCGCCTCGCCCGAGCCGCCCACGACGTCGAGCACGTAGGTGGCCGCGTCGCCGGTGGCGGCGTAGTCGGCGAAGGAGTTGACGAAATCGGGGTCCGACACGGTCACGCCGCGGTCGAACATGGCCAGGATGTAGGCGCCGACGACCGACGGGGCGCCGTCGACACCGGCCGGCTCGCTGCGATAGCGCACGTCGTCGCCCACCCGCACCTCCGCCCGGTAGCCCGGCTCGAGGCCGCTCCACTGCACCTCGACCGCGTTGGTGGCGGGCTGGGCCCGGCACAGCACCGAGGCGGGGTCGACCGCCGGCAACGGCGCCAGCCCGACGCCGAACCCGAGCTGCTCGTGGAGCCCGGCCGTCGGCGCGCCGAAGGGATAGGTCACGCCGCTCAGGGTGGTGGCCGGCACCAGCCCCCCGGCGAGTTCGTCGTCGAGAGGTGCCGACGCGTCGACCGCGCACTCCGGCCCGACCACGCCGTCGAGGGTCTCGGGCGCGGGACCGAAGATGGTGATGACGGTGGCGCCGCCGATCTCGCGTCGGTCGACGACCAGGTCGGCGTGATCGACACAGGCCTCGACGACGAGCTGCTCGCCCGCCAGCTCGAAGGCGACGGGCCGGAGGTCGTTGACGGTGGCGTTGACGGCGAGGCACGGGACGAAGACGCCGTCGAGCCCGACCAACCACGTCGGCAGCGCGGTGCCGAGGGCGTCGATGCTGGCGGTGCCACCGGCGGTCTCGACCGACCCGGCGCTCGCCTCCTCGGGGGTGAACACCACCGAGTCACACCGATAGGACAGGGGTCGGTCGGCCACCCCGGACGCCTCGAGCGGGTCGGCGCCGCCGGCGGCCACGGTGCCGCTCGGGTCGGCGGCATCGGTGGTGGCGTCGGCCGACTCGGCGCCGTCGTCGACCGCGTCGCTGCCCCCGCCGGTGCA